>WBUR01000031.1 GCA_008933615.1 bacterium
CTGGGGCACTCCGATGCTGATGTTTTATTACACGCGATCTGCGATGCTATGCTTGGCGCTTTAGCATTGGGCGATATCGGGCAGCACTTTCCGGACACAGATCTTCGTTTCAAAGATATCTCAAGTATGTCCCTGTTATCAAAAACAAATATACTTATTCAATCAAGAGGATTCTCAGTGATTAATATTGATTCCACGATCATTTTACAAAAACCTAAAATCGCGCCGTATGTGGAGCAAATGAAAAAAAATGTCGCGGAAATTTTGGGCCTGAGTAATGATGCGGTTTCAATCAAAGCAACCACATCTGAAGGATTAGGTTTTGTAGGTGCGGGTGAGGGTATTGTAGCGTACGCAGTCGCCCTGCTAGGGCCGAAGAAGATTTAGAGGAGTTGCGTGTTCTTAGATACCACGACGATTCCGGACGGTGTGACAAAGAATTTCTTCTTATCTTCCTCGATATTGTAGCCAATCTCAAAGTTTTCAGGAATCCTAACGTTTTTATCAATGATCGCCTTGCGGATCTTTGCATGGCGCCCCACGCTCACATTATTGAACAAAATAGATTCTTCCACATGAGAATAGCTGTGAATGCGGACGTTCGGCGATAAGAGGCATCGTTCTACTTTACCGCCCGAGATAATACAGCCGCCGGATACCAGTGAATCAATTGCCGTTCCCATACGGCCCCCTTCAAAGCTTTCAGAGAACACATTCTTAGCCGGTGGATACTGCCCCTGATAAGTTCGAATAGGCCAGTCAGAGTCATACAAATTAAATACAGGTGAAACGGAGACCAAATCCATGCTGGATTCATAGTAACTGTCAATAGTTCCAATATCACGCCAATAGGGGCGCGCCGTTTTATTCTCATCTTCAAAATTGTATGCCTGAACTTTGTAATTTCCAAGCATGGATGGGATTATGTTCTTTCCGAAATCATGTTGTGAATCTTTTTTCTTGGCATCGTCGATGAGTACACGGGCAATGGCCTCTGCGTTAAAAATGTAGATGCCCATATTTACATAACAAGTGTCCTCCTTGTGCGGAAGTGGTTTAGGTTCCTGAGGTTTTTCCTGATATTCGATGATCTCATTGGAGTCATTGACCACCATGACACCAAATTGATGCGCAAGGTTTTTTTCGACTTCTATTCCTGCGATGGTCAGATCGGCTTTTTTAGCGATATGGTACTGTAGCATTTTCAGGTAATCCATTTTATAAATATGATCCCCTGAAAGGATGACGATATGTTCCGGCCTTTCATCCTGCAAAATATGTAAATTCTGAAATATCGCATCAGCCGTGCCTTGGTACCAGTGGTTTGCGGTCCGAAATTGCGGGGGAATCGAGTAAATAAATTCACCCAACTCGCCGTTTAAGAAACTCCAGCCTTCTCGTATGTGGGTGTCCAACGACTGAGATTTGTATTGGGTAACAAGATAAACCTTGCGAAAGCCTGAATTTATTACATTCGAAAGAGTGAAGTCGATAACGCGGTATTTGCCGCCGAATGGAACTGCCGGTTTAGAACGATCTTTTGTCAACGGGTATAAGCGTTCGCCCTGCCCGCCGGCAAGGATGATCGAAATAGTTTTTCTGAAAAGAGTTGAGGAGATCGGCGTCATCATGGACTCCAATTTATTTGACAGATTATACAAAAATGCAGACGGGCTTGAAGAATCTAACAATTATTACTTTACGAGGCAATATAAATAAACAAAGAAACACCATAAATCGCCGTCCATTGTAGGTTTTTGAATAATCGGAGCTAAATTTTCCATTGACTACGTACTGTTAAATGCTTACTTTTGCTACGATTTAAAACATTATGTGAATATTTTAAAAGGGGAATATATGGGAAAAGTTTTCGATCGGGTCAATGTTCCAAACGACCTGAAAAAACTTTCTACCGAAGAATTGGTACAATTATCTCATGAACTGCGTCAACATGTTATTGATGAAATCACACGCATCGGCGGACACTTAGCGCCCAGCCTCGGCGTGGTAGAAATCTCCGTTGCATTGCATTATATCTTTGATGCGCCTACCGACAAGATCATTTGGGACGTGGGCCACCAGGCGTATGTGCATAAATTGCTTACGGGCCGCAAAGATCGATTTCATACCATTCGACAGTTGGATGGCTTAAGCGGATTTTGTAAAATTCACGAAAGCGAATACGACGCGTTCGGTGCTGGACATGCCAGTACGTCTATTTCTGCGGCGGTGGGTATGGCTATAGCGCGAGACCGGCTGCAACAGGATCATAAAGTGGTTTCCGTTATAGGCGACGGATCGCTCACCGGCGGTATGGCTTTTGAAGCAATGAATAATGCAGGAATGCTCAAAACCGACATGCTTGTCATTCTTAATGATAACATGATGTCCATTTCAACCAACGTAGGCGCGCTGTCCAATTATCTCACCGATTTGATCTCCACGCCGATGTATAACAAAGTTAAAGACGAAATATGGAATGCGCTCGGCAAGTTTCATGATCTTGGCGACAAGGTAAGACAGGGGCTTGCCAAACTCGATGAAGGCGTAAAATCGATTTTGGTTCCAGGGCATTTTTTTGAAAGCTTAGGATTTCGTTACTTTGGCCCGATTGACGGCCACGACCTGCCGCGAATGATCAAATTACTCCACGATGTAAAAAACCTGAAGGGGCCTATCTTAATTCATGCTCTGACCAAAAAAGGCAAGGGCATGCCACTAGAGGAACAAGACGTTGAAAAGTATAAAGTGAATGCGAATAAGTTTCATGCCGTAACCCCACCTAAGAAAGCTGAACCGAGCGCGGTTGAAATTAAATCGGCGCCAAGTTATACGGATGTTTTCGGAAAGACCGTTGTCAAGATGTGCCGGATGAATCCAAATGTGGTTGGAATTACGGCTGCGATGGCTGATGGAACAGGGCTAAAATATTTAGCTAAGGAAATGCCCGAACGTTTTTTTGACGTTGGCATTGCGGAGCAACATGCTGTAACGATGTCTGCCGGCATGGCATTGAGCGGATTAAAGCCGGTCGTGGCGATTTATTCCTCTTTCCTGCAAAGAGCATATGATCAAATCGTTCATGACGTTGCGATCCAGAATATTCCGGTATTCTTCTGTTTAGACCGCGCGGGATTGGTTGGTGCAGACGGACCGACGCATCACGGCTCGCTGGACCTTTCTTATCTGCGATGTATTCAAGGTATGGTGATCATGTCCCCAAAAGACGAGAACGAGTTAAAGGATATGGTTTATACAGGGATTCACTATAATGAAGGGCCCATTGCCATGCGTTTTCCTCGCGGTAATGGACTTGGGGTGACTATAAAAGACGAATTTGAGCGAATTAAAATCGGAAGATCTGAAACGATTCAGGAAGGGAACGATATTGCAATTATTGCAGTAGGACCCATGGTAGATCACGCAGTTCAAGCATCCAAGATTCTTCTGCGGGACGGATATACCATGCAGGTAGTTAATGCGCGTTTTATTAAACCGCTGGATGAGGATATGCTTACGGAAATATGCAGAAAATTCGAAGATGTTATTACGGTAGAGGATAGCGTCATGATCGGAGGATTTGGCAGCGGCGTTTTGGAGACGATATATTCTGTGTCGTTCATTGAAAAAGGATCAAAAAAGGATAAAAAATTCGCCGACAAAATCGCAGCGCTGCAAATCGAGCGAATGGGTCTTCCGGATCAGTTTGTCGAACATGGCGAATGCAATATACTTTACCAACGCGTTGGGATTGATCCGGTCAGCATTGCAGCCAAGGCCAAAATGATGATAGAACGGCGACGAACCGGCGGGATGCAAATGTTGAATAAAAATAATTTTAAAGCCAGCGCCAGCTAGACTTTCACGCAGCAAATGGCGACTACATCCGCAATGTCCTGCGCGCTACATCCTCTAGAAAGATCGTTAATCGGTTTTGCCAAACCCTGAATTACCGGCCCTACCGCCTGTGCCTTCCCAATTCGCTCAGTAACTTTATAACAAATATTGCCTGCGTCTAAATTCGGAAAAATATAGACATTTGCTTTTCCAGCAACCGGGCTGCCCGGCGACTTCCGCTGTCCTATGGATTCTACAAAAGCTGCATCAAATTGCATCTCTCCATCGATCTTGAGATCGGGGCGTTTCTTTTTTGCAATTCCTAAAGCCTGAGTTACTTTATCAACTGCCTCGTGATTTGCGCTTCCTTTTGTTGAAAAAGACAGGAGCGCAACGATCGGTTCTTCGCCGGTGAGTTGCAGGTGACTGTCAGCGGACGCGATAGCAATATCCGCCAGCTGATTAGGATCAGGATAAGGCATCACTGCGCAGTCGCCGTATGTCAAAACGCGCCCCTCCGGTAGAATCATCATGAATATACTGGAGACGGTACTGATTCCGGGCGCAGTTCCCACGCAGTGTATTGCGGAACGCAAGACGTCGGCTGTCGTGTGAACAGCTCCTCCGACCATGCCGTCAACTTCGCCTCGTTTAACCATCATAGATCCGTAGTAAAGAACGCTCTGCATAGCTGTTTTGGACTGTTCATAAGTCATCCCCTTGGCCTTGCGCATGGTAAAAAGTTCGCTCGACATGTCCGATGTTTTTTCAGATTTTTTCGGATCAATTATCGAAACTGAAGAGGGGATATCAACGCTAAGTTCATAAGCCCTTTGCCGGATCTTGTCGGCATCGCCTAATAGTAATGGTTTTGCTGTTTGTGATTCGAGAATTATTTTCAGGGCCTGAATGGTCCTGTCTTCTTCGCCTTCGGGTAAAACGATGCGGCATTTTTTCTTCCGCGCCTTTTCCCGTATCATGTCCATTATTTTCATAGTGTGTATATGATTGGAATTATAGGAACTAGTTAGTTTGGATTTATGTAATCTTTAGTAACGGAAAATGTCGTCCAACGCGATTTGGATTCTGCGCCGTCGTAAATGCAGTCCACTCGCCATGAATAGGCGTTACCTTTTCGAAGACGGCCCGCATCAAAAAAAGACTGATTCACAAAATGTACGGTAACAAACGGAGTTACCTTAATCTCTAAACTATCGTCTGCAGCATAAGAAGCGTTGTGAAATGTAAGATACTCATGATTATATTGATCAAAACAATCGCCGTCAAATATTCCCGGCTGCTTTTCAGCAATCCAAATTATCTGGCCGGTTAATGTTGCTAATTTAACAATATATTTTATGGGCACCAGTCCAATTCCTAAACACCAAGTGAATTTAGGTTTCGTATTAGCCGTATCCGCCGGCGGAGGACCTAAATTTTCCACCTTATGCCCAAGTTTTATTGATTTTATATAATCACTATTTCCAAAATAGGCCGATGTGTCGGTTATTTTATCTTTGGAATTTCGTGCGAAGATAAAATAACTGTAAGTCACGTCTTCAAATACATTTTCATCTATAAAAAAACTGTCCTCTTCTGCAAAATCGACCAGCCGATTTCCGATCTGAACGTAGGGGCTGTCAATGCCGTTCGAACGATAAATAAAATATTCTTCAATGATATTATTTTCGTTGCCGGTCAATGGCGACCACTCAATTCGAATTCTTTCTTCGATTCCCTCGAGAGGACGGAGTCCGGTTTCGGCTTGAAATGTGGTACCGTTGTGCCCCTTTATCCTCACGCCTTCAGGACGCGGTTCCGGCGGATTTACCTCATCCGGACAGGAAATAAGTACCATCGAAAAAGAAATTGCCAGAAAAACTGAAATGAAAATGTATTTGTGCTTAGTCAAAACGGGCTCCATTAAAATTTATAGGCGGCGCTGATGCGGTGAACATTTCCCAAAGCATGATTGGAAAGAGCATAATCGAGGCGGACCTGCCACAGCGATATCCCGGCTCCGTAAGTAATGAGTTTATCATCCTTACCCAATCGTAATGCAACCGTTTTCATGTAATCCCATTCTAAGCCGTAGTGTTTATCTCCGCCGTAACGCGTATTACTTTCGTAAGAAAACAAAATATTGCTCTTTAAGGCGCCTAACGGGTGAAGGTATGACATGCCGAATTTTAAGTTTGGCTTAACAATATCACGCGCCCGTGTAGACGAGGAAACGGCATTGTAGCGAACGCCCGTCACAGTAACATCCTGAATATGGAGGCCCATGGCAAAATCGCCCAGATTCGGTGATTCGGCAAGGTCGCTTATACCGAACATGATCATGGTTCCAATATCTACGCCGATGCCTGATTTGCTGACATCTTTTGTTATCACGCCATTGTTACCTGAAATGCCGTTAGTGCCGCCCTGAATTACTTTGAAATTTATCCCAACAGGTATCTGCATTGGAAATTCACTGTATAACCAGCCCAAATTTAACTTAATTTGATTCATTTTTGCAAAAGAAAAGAACAGCGCATTGTCGGCGTAACTAAAGCGTCCGTGAAAATATTGACTGAAATCATAATTGGGGTTGCCATGATCGTTATATGAGCCCTCTAATGCACTTGTTTCAGGAATATCACCGACGTTATAACGAATCCATCCGATCGAGAAGGCGTATGTTGATGTTAATTGATGAGTATATCCAACAAAATTGTACTGGCCAAGACCGTCAAATTGGTTGGCATACATCATCGTTACTTCACGCTTGTGCATGAGGGCTACGCCCGCCGGATTCCAGAAGAATGCAGTTCCGTCATCAGCCACTGCCACGTAAGCATTGCCGATCCCGGCTGCGCGGGCTCCGAGAGGTATTTCCAGAAAAGCATTGGCATAACGCCGGGTGCCATCACCTGCAAAAACAACGGCCTGAAAGATGACTATTAACAATACGGTATATAGAATTCGGTATTTCATATTATCTAAAATAAGCCAGTTTACCTTTCTTTTCGACAATTTTACCATTCAGCTTTCCTTTGATCCGATAAAAATAAATTCCGTTGGCAATGTCACGTCCGTTATCGTCCGTAGCGTCCCATTGAACTTCGTGGTACCCCACGGAATTCAGTATCTGGCTTGTGATATCATCGGGCGTAATTTTCTTAATACGTCTTCCAGACACTGTGTATATACCGATCTCGAGATTATCCAATTGTTCCGATGCTTCGATACGAAACGCAAAGGTAGTCACGTTGGTGAATGGATTCGGGAAATTTCCTAAAACCTTAATGTCAAAACCACTTACGACTTTGAAGTGAAGCGTGTCCGGCGCGCTCACATTTCCGTTTACATCTGAAACCTGAAAAGTAATGTTGTTAGAGCCGACATCGAAGTTTTGATCATTGATAAGCGTAAGAGTAACGACGTTTGAATTAGCCAAAGAATCCGGAAGAATTATTTTTGTTGAATCAAGCCGCTGCCCGTTTAACTCAATGTTATAATGTTTGCGGTTGAGGCTAACTCCGTTTCGGTCATAGATAATTGCGGAAATCTTCGGATTTTTCGGGGCGATCGAGCCTTGTGAAAAATACTGACCTTCGACGGTCGGCTCAATAACAGGCGATAAACGGTCGCGATTGATCATAAGAGTAAAAATGCCGATTTCAACTTGCTCCGAAACTTCGACGGAAATAGTTCCGTTTTGAATCAGCTTTTCTGAATTTACGATATTCCATTTTCGGTTGCCGGAATTCCATATATAGATATTCAGCGAGTCATGATAGAGCATGGAAGCAGGGTAGAGCGTCGTGTCATACTCAAATTGAACGAGGATTGATTTTGAATTCACAAGCGGATGCGATAACGATACATCGTAAGCTTGAGGAGTTGCATAGCCTTTCGGATATGCAAAACCGAGATCGGGTTGGTCATTTATCAGGATGTTCGTTTTTCTATTGATGGACAAGGTTGAGTTTTGGGTCACTGCGTTGGCGGGCGCATTTACAAAAAAACTATTGTCGACTGAAACGGTATCGTTCTGTATTCCATCGTATGTGGTGCCTGTGGAGGGCGTAACGTTAAATGTACTCAACGTCAGCGCCCGGAATCCGAGATTATTATATCGATTAACATCGGATGTAATTGAATCGGGATCAATCCATACATAGACATTATGTGAACCGTTATTCAGCGTCGAAGCAATGGCAACCGTGTCTACTGCAATCTTTCCGGCGTTTGGAACAGAGCCGTCAATCGTTAACTCAGCTTCGCCAATAAAAATCCCTGCAGCGCGAGGGTCGCCGTTATAGAAACGAATTTTAACATTCGAAGCAGGCCTAAATCCGACATTTTGAATGACGGCGTTAATGTTTGTTTGGTTTATTCCTCCCAAAAAAATTGAGGCGGTTTGATCGCCCGGACTGTTCACCTGATCCATTTTAAGATCGAGACCGGCAAGAATTCGAACTTCCTGTAAGTCTGAAATCGTCGAGTCGCCTAAACTGTCTTTGACTTTTATCCGATAGCTAATCAGATCATTTTCGGTGAATGGCCCGCTGCCGCGGCTGATGTAAATATTGTCTTGTGATAAAAAAAGCGTATCGGTTACATTTTCCGTAACGGAGCCCGTGCGATCATATGTAACCGTTACGCATTCCACTAAATCCGGATCGCTTGCTACGGCTGAAAATCTTACGGTGTCGGAACTTGTAGGGGTAGATGGAAGCACTTGAATCTGTGAAATATAAGCGCCATTGATAGTAAAATTATCCTGTCCATTAAAGGAATAACGGCCATCGGACGATTCGGCAAATATTCTGATTCCCGTAATGCCGTTTTCTAAAGTAGAGGATGCGATATTGCCCAGGTTAATATTAAATGAATAATTTCCATTTGAAATTAAGAAATCGACTGTATCCAGATCGACGAATGAAGGCTTGTTTGCGCCGTTGGCAACTGAATCGATAACCTGACGCATTTGATACATTTGCGCCGTTCCTGTTCCGCTTGAAAATCCCGCCGCGCCTGAAACCGTTATGACCGATGTTTTTGACGGACTGTAATTTGAAAGAGAAAAGGTTCTTTTCAACGGAGTTTTTAATCGTAATGCAGGGTCGCCCAAATAATTAAACTGAAAAACCATGCTTTGTGGTATGGCCCCGGTAGTCAATGTATTGCCGGCTCCGCTTACTTCATAATCGGTAATACCTTGCTGCAAAAGATAGTTTATTTTGCCCTGCGTCACCGCTTCACCGACCGAATTGCCCGGCTTCAAAAAAGCATTTATAGATTGATCGAGCAGTTGAAAGTCGCCGATGATCCAGCCGGTTCCGCTGGATGCTATGACGCCGACAGCGCCACCATAAGGTTTGGTTAGTAACAATTCACCCAGTGAATTAGGGTTGTCAAAGGCGCCAACAAAACAGGTCATGCTGAGTACAAGAGGGTATCGCCCCGGATTAGTTTTTAGCTCATTTACTTGGGTCAGATTCAAAAGCGGTTTTCCTGAAACAGAATCCAGATCGCCCCAGATACCGCCTCCGCCATGGCCAAGATAAGCAGTAAGTAAATTACCCTCTTCAAATCCTTTGACGACCTGAGCAAAGTTTCCGTAGAATTGATCTCGGATGGGAAAAACGTAAACCCTATCCGGTGAAAAACTCTGCGGCATGCGGGAGTTGATAATGCTGGTGGCTTGGAAACGAAAGACATCTACAGGTATACTGCTGATGTTTTGTACCACACCGCGGTTATCGCTTTGCCCGCCTATATAAAGTACTTTGTTTCTCCATGAACCCGATAAATTTGATTGTTCGTATGTAATAATCTTATCGATAACCGCATCGAGTTGCGTAACGGTTGATACTGGAAAACGGCCGATAAAAAAATCGGGCAAAATATCCTGATCATCGGCCAGACTGTACCAATAATCGCTTGCGGCCGGACCATAGGTCTTAGTTTGGATAAACTGAACAGGGATGAAATCGTTATTATTACTAATGGCTTTTGGAGAGGCGGACGCATCGCCGATTAACATGATGTAGAGTGGAGAACCCTGACTGCCATGCCAATTAGGGCTGAGGTAAGTAAAACGGAGGAAATCACGTATCGCATACGGACTTTTTATTCCGAAATTGAATTCATCATAAATATCTTCTATATCAACGGATTCAACCGATAAGCCCCTGGATCGCCGATAATTTTCCAACCTTAATGCTGCATCTTTCAACAGTTTCGGCGCAATAATCAGATAACGTGCGTTATGATATCCTGTGGTCAAAACGGATGGTTTGTCAAGAAGTACATCCTTTGGTAAAAGTTTTGCGGATTCACTCACTGCGATATATTCAATTCCGCTTATGCTCACTTCATCCTGAAAAACCAGAAAATAGGACGTGTCCTTCTGGAAGCCGCTGTTGGTTTTTAAGTCCCAATTCACAATCCGGCTTACGCCTTTTTTGTAAAGGCTGATATCCGGGTCTGTAAATTTCTCGATCTTAAATTCTTTTAGAGTAGTGAAGCTCTCGTCTCCAACCCGAAACTCAACGTAGTCTTTTTCCGCTTGGTATTTTCTTTTATAGGTGATTTCAAACCAATTTAATGCAAACTTATCCAGTAATGCAGGATTAGATGTCACGGGCGTACTGATGGTGAGCGTATTGATACCCTCTCTGAGCGGATTAGAAGAAATATTGGCTATCGGAATATCTACCTGAAATTTGACCGGGCCGGTCCATACTAAACTTGTTGTAAGTCCAATACCGTTGATTTTAATATCGACAGTATGGTTGTTGGTGCTGATGCCCTGCAAATTAATGCGTAGCACCTGATTGAGAGAAGATGAAGACAGTTTTTCGATAGTAAATTCATAATCTTTTTGAGACTGACTCGAAATCAGATTTGCAATCCCTCCGTCGAAAGCCCAAATATCCTCGACTACAGCCGGTTGAATCAGGTTAATATTTTTGATATCAAGACGAATATTGTCTTCTTCGAAATGTTTAGTGACAGTAAATTGATTTGAACTAAGTGAATCGGATTTCCGCGGAAGAATTACCCCTCCGTTTTCCTCAATGAGCCGAATTCCTGGCTTTTCTCCCCAGCTTAGGAAATAAACGTTGTCGTCGCTCCACGGGTCCAGATAATGTCCGATACTTGGCGGAATATCGCGGAGATTCTTGTTAAACTTTGCCAGGTATTTTTCTCCGTAAAATTCAAAGTAATCGCCGGAACTAAATTTATCTTTTTCCTGACTACGATAATATATCGGCACTTCCAGCCCGAGATTAAACAAACGAAAGTTTCTTGGATCGATTCCGGAAAAATCCAGCCCTGTTTTTTCTTTCAAGTAATCATAGGTAACTTTGTAAATACCATTCTTGTTAACGATAATTTTGATCGACTGACCCGGAGATTGTGTAACATTTGAAAGTGTTGCCTCAGCAGAGCTTTTTAGCATAGCTTTGTTTTTCAAATACCGTGATTTTTTGGCCTGTTTTTCGTTAATCAGTTCGGAATCAAGTATTTCATTGATCTCAGAGGTGTTGCTCTCATAAACCTGCACTTTTTTAGATGTTGAGTAGGTAATCCTGACGGTTATATTTTTATTGAACTCAACCTGATGTTTTTTTGCATTGTATCGGTATGGATATACGGTTAATCGGTACAACGGAATTTCTCGCATTTTTCCGAGATAACTTAACTCAACTAAATTTCTTGGATACCAGCCTCCGGCAGCGTTGAATTTCGAAGTGATTTGCTTTGGCGATTCTTGTACTGAACCGTCCGTGGGTAAGTTTGCGCCGGTTAAGATGATAGATTGCATCGGTATATACTCGCGCTCATTCTGCGTCACCAAGGCCTGCGGTGATCCTTCAGGTAATTCAATGAGGTAACTAATCTTGGGTAATTGCGGAGCCCCTTCCTCTTGTATATATTCAAAAAGAGGGGATGTAAGACGTTGATATGTTTCACCATTTAATTCTACCCGATCGATATCCGGTTTGACAAAATTGAATGTGTAGACTAATTCGCCTTCCTTTTCTGAGACGGACTTAACGTAATCTTGCTTTGATTGAATTTGTGCGTGAACTGCTTTGGCTCCACAAAGGATGGCAAAGGCAATCATCCCAATCGCAATAAGGGTAGATCTATTTCTGAAATGTATTTTATGCATGGTGTCTGGTCACAAAAAACCCTACAAGAAGCAACTTGCAGGGCGTTACAAATAATTCTGTCATCATTCGATAGAAACTAATTCTAAAGCCGGTTTTCTGTCTGTTATTATACAAAATTTAGGAGTTTTAGTCTACTTTTTCCTATTTAATTGCTACGTTTGTAAGCGGCTGTCTCTTACCCGAGTTTACCGATTTGCGCCACAATCCACGTGTTCTTCCTGACTTGAGGACTTCCTCAATAAAACCTTGGAGTTCAGCCACCGATATGTTTCGATTCAAGGTTCCCTTATAGGCTATGGATATCTTTCCCGTCTCTTCCGAAATGACGATCACAATTGCATCCGATTGTTCTGATAACCCCAAGGCGGCGCGGTGCCTGGTTCCGAGTGATGACTCGATGTACGGATTCTGACTCAGAGGTAAAAGGCATTTGGCGGCAGATACCTGGTCATTTTCGATGACGACAGCTCCGTCGTGAAGAGGCGATCTAGGATTAAATATGGATAATAATAATTGCTGAGAAATTTTTGCATCCAAAGATACGCCGGTCTCAATGATATTTTTTAGGCCCGTCGATCTCTCCATTGCAATAATCGCACCTGAACGGCGTTTGGACAGGTGTTCACAAGTTTTTATGACTTCATGTACATATGTGGGTATGCCTAGTTTTATAATATTACGAAGGAATCCGCTTTGGCCGAAAAACGTAAGCATACGCCGCAATTCTGGCTGGAATATGATAACAAATGCGATGACCCAGACGGTTCTGATTTGGTCGACGAGCCATATCATACCGCTCATATTCAGAGCTTGTACGGCAATGGATACGATCAAAATCAGGATCAAACCCATTAACATACGCGAAGCAGTCGTGCCTTGTATGACAAGATAAGCGCGATAAAAAATAATGGTAACAACGGCGATATCAAGTATATCAATCCATGTTACAGGCACGATCCAGAATTTAAATAATTCTTGCTGCATAGTTACGGGTTCATGATTTTTTCTGCAATAGTTACGGCTCGCCGAATGGATTTTACATCGTGTACCCTCAAAATATTTGCGCCTTTTTGCATAGCAATAATATTAGACACTATCGTGCCCTCCAGGCGGTCCAAGGGCGCAGCATCAA
This sequence comes from bacterium, assembly GCA_008933615.1. Taxonomy (NCBI): domain Bacteria; species bacterium. The sequence continues at coordinate 13,147 of WBUR01000031.1, forward strand.
ACGGTTTGCCGAGATATGATTTTCTTGAAGAACCGATCAATAGGGGATAGCCGAGCGATTTAAGTTGTTCAAGTTTATTTAAAATCAGAAAATTATCTTCAAATCTCTTTCCAAACCCCAACCCGGGATCAATTATAATTTTTTTAATCCCGCTTTTTTTTGCCTTTTCGCATGCATGGAACAGAAAGGTTTTTATTTCACTGACAGCGTCACCATATTGCGGGTTTGTCTGCATATCTTTTGGGGTGCCTTTTATATGCATGATTACCAACGCGGCGTCGTGTTGTACTGCGGTGGCAATCATATCATGGTCAAAAGTCAACCCGCTGATATCGTTAATAATGTGAGCACCTGATCGCATAGCCTCATCCGCTACTTTCGATTTATATGTGTCAATTGAAATTAGTACGTCGAGAGATTTTGTTATTTTTTCAATAATCGGAATTGTCCGGTCTAATTCCTCCTGTAGTGATACCGGATCCGCTCCAGGCCGAGTCGATTCGCCCCCGACGTCCACAATGTCAGCGCCGTCTTCTTTTAATTGTATGGCATGCGCCATAGCTGCTTCGGGAGAGTAAAACTTACCGCCATCTGAAAATGAATTCGGCGTAACGTTCAAAACGCCCATAATATAAACACGGGTTAGACAATCCGTGTAAAAATCTTCTGTGCGGCTATCCTTCGACATCTGGAAAAAATTCATTTAATTTTCGTCTGGCCTCTTCACGGTATTTGTCGTCCCTGTCAAGTATTTTCATCACCATTCGAAGAGCCTCTATTGCATCGTGGTCGTTTTTGAATTCCGCATAAATTTTAGCCAAGTACATATAAGCATAACCGTGATTGGGTTTCATTTGAACTGCTTTTTTGAAATAGGCCTCGGCTATCAAGTATTGGGCTCGTTCTTCATTCTTTTTTCGTTTGGGCTTGAAGCTCACTCCGATATGGTAATTAATAATCCCCAGATTATAGTATACATCCGCCTTTTCCGGATGAATTTTTTCAGCGAATTCCAACAGTTTGAGCGCGCGGTCATACATGCCGACGTAATCGCACGCCAACACCATGCCGGTTATCGCCTCAAAGTCAATTGGGCGAAGCTGGTGGGCGACGCTGTAATTATCCATAGCTAATTTCGCGCGGCTATCATGCGGTTTGCTGAGCTCGATATACGATTTGCCTAGATTGATGTAACTGTCAAAACCGCCGGGATTAAGCCGGATGGCCTTTTGAAGAACTTCCTCCTTAGAAGATAATCCGAACGACTCCCATCGCAGTTTCTGCATATAGCTCAAGACGTAGTATACGTTATAATCTCTGTTGTATAATTCGTTGGCTCCGATCAAAGCGATTTCGGCGTCAAGATAGCGAGGTTCCGGTTTGAAAAACATGTAATACTTTGCAAGGGCGGAAATGGACGGTTGAAAAGTTTCGTCGATTTGGCCTGCTTTTTTCAAATAATATTCAGTTCGGTACTGATGAAACTGATGAGTTTTGTTGTCTTTTGTCCTCAGCATTAATTCACCGTGAGCGACGCCCATCCCATACCAATTCAACGAGCCGGCGCTGTCATTTTTTAATGCCAATTGAAAAGCGTATAACGACGAATCAATTAATTTGTTCGCAAGAAGATATTTTCCACGGGAGTAATTTAATAAGCCCGGCGTCAAAAATATTTTTTGATCTATTTTTGATTCATCAAATTGCTCATCAACATATTGATACAATATTTTCGAAAGTTCAATGGATGCGGATGATAGACGTTCAGCCCATTCTTTTTCCGATGTTAGCGGAATTGAAATTGGAATTTGCCGTATGGATTTTCGTGTGGCAATTTCATAGAGCAATATGTTTAACTGCAGTATATTGCCGGTGACCTTGAAAGTGCCGGCTGCGAGGAATTTTAACTTAATTAACGTCGCCCAATCCAAAAGATGCGCGTCGTCAAAAACGGATACTTTACCTAAACTGTCATTGTCATGCGAACTAACGAGCCATTCCGGCCTTAGAAAATTAATATGTTGGGGAGAGGATAATTCGGAGTATCGGGAAGATGCTTCGGCCAGTGCCCAGCCGGTACCGGAATATTTATCGATCATGTTGCGAAGTGAAGAATCGGCTGGGGTATTTTCATTCTCCAGGGGCAGTATGCCTACATAGATAACGTCAGGCTGGGGTGGCCGGGCAATTCGCAGAATGGTGAATGTCAGAGTGACAAAGCCTAGTGCCGTAAACATAAAAATAGAAAATTTTCGTTTGTTTACCACCGGTGAATGCCGAACGATATACCAGAAAAAAAAGGAAAGAATAAAAATGATACAGAAATATAGAAAGAAGCCTCCGGGAACTTCACCCGACAAAAAACGAATTATATTCTCCATGTTCTAATAAAGACCTTTTTAAACTGTATATAGCGCACCAACCTTAACAATAATAGCCTGATTATAAATTGACATGCGGCTGATCTTCAGCGATTTCACCATTGGATTTATTAATGGTCTCCTGTGGTTTTAGGCTTTGTCCGCTCATGATCAGATCCAGATCTTCCGCATCAAGCGTCTCACGTTCAATAAGTGCGGCGGCTATATTGTGTAAATTTTGGACGTTTTCGTTGATCAGTTGAATGGCTTTTTGCTCCGCCTCAAGAATAATTGCTTTGATTTCAGTGTCGATGAGACGGGACGTTTCTTCACTATAATTTTTGGCGGTGGAAATTTCTCTTCCGAGGAATACTTCTTCTTCTTTTTTGCCGAAAGCAACCGGGCCTAATTTATCGCTCATGCCCCATTCGCAGACCATTTTACGCGCTAACATCGTTGCGCGTTCAATATCGTTGCTCGCGCCGGTTGTGTAGTGGTTAAATATGATCTTTTCCGCGCCGCGTCCTCCCAGCATGTAAGTCAGCATGGTCTGAATATACGACCGGGAATAGGAATGCCGGTCATCCGTCGGGAGATAATGCGTGAGTCCGAGCGCGCGACCGCGTGGAATAATGGTTACCTTATGAACCGGGTCCGAATCCGGCAGAAGACGCGCAACAAGCGCATGGCCTGCCTCATGGTAAGCGGTTGTTTTCTTCTCACTTTCGGAAATGACCATACTTTTACGTTCAACGCCCATCATGACTTTATCTTTGGCGTTTTCAAAATCGATGTTGTCCACGGCATCGGAATTACGCCGCGCCGCCAGTAATGCCGCTTCGTTAACCAAATTCTCGAGATCAGCTCCGGACAAACCGGGGGTGCCCTTTGCGATTTTCTTTAGAGTAACGCCTTCATGAAGATGAATCTTTCGCGTGTGAATTTTCAATATCTCCTCGCGTCCGTTGACATCCGGTTGGTCGACAACAATTTGGCGATCAAAACGGCCGGGGCGCATCAGCGCGGAGTCAAGTATGTCCGGGCGGTTTGTCGCCGCAACCAAAATAATACCGGCGTTTGAATCAAAGCCGTCCATTTCAACAAGTAATTGATTCAGTGTCTGTTCACGTTCGTCGTGGCCGCCTCCGAGTCCTGCGCCCCGAGATCGCCCTACCGCATCGATTTCATCTATAAAAATAATACACGGATGATTCTTCTTAGCTTGTTCAAAAAGGTCGCGCACACGGGCTGCCCCGACGCCAACGAACATCTCGACAAAATCGGCGCCGCTGATGGAGAAGAAGGGCACTTCGGCTTCGCCGGCCACCGCTCTGGCAAGCAATGTCTTTCCGGTTCCCTGTGGGCCCAGGAGCAATGCACCCTTGGGTATACGTCCGCCAAGTCGCGTAAATTTATCAGGATCTTTTAGAAAATCCACGATCTCCTGCAATTCTTGTTTCGCTTCATCGCATCCGGCAACATCGGAAAAAGTGACGTGAGGATCTTTATCCGACGACATCTTTGCCCGGCTTTTGCCGAATGAAAAAATATTCTTTGCGCCGCCGCCGCCCTGCATGCGTCTCAAGATAAAAATAAATATTCCAATGGCGATAATCCACGGAAGCATTTGAATGAATATGGTTGAGAAATCGGTCCCTTTTTTTGAAAATTCAACATTAATGTTTTTTGCATTCCATTCTTCGATCATTTTGCTGTCAATAAATGGCAGGTAGATCTTGAATTGGCTGAACTTCACAGGCACTCCGTCGACCGGAAAGCTGATTTCTTCTTTTAATATTCCACGTAATTCATTTTCCGTAACGTGGATACTGGCGATTTTGTCTTGAGATAACAGAGCTTGGTAATTCGAATAAGATACCTCCATGTGACGGTCACCGGTGGCAGTAAATATCTGGTATAAAAAGAAAAAAGCAGCAAAAATGGCAAGCCAAAGAAAAAAAGTGGACAGCGAATTCTTAAAATTCGGATTCCCGTCCGGCGACGGACGTTTTTTTCCTGAATTTGATTTTTCAGGTTTCAGTTTTTTGTTGGACGAGCCTTCCGATGTCATAAGCGCTAAATGTTTATCTATCAACAATATTTTCTCCTTTAGTCATGGGTAACGTAAATATCTTTCAGATGCCGGAATCGCTGTGCATAATCCAAACCGTAGCCGATGACAAAATCGTTTCCGATATCAAAACCGACATAATGAACCGGAAAATCTGTCTTTGCCTTTTCTTTTTTTAACAAAAGCGTGACAAAACGAATGGAAGCAGGCTTCATTTTTTCAATATGTTTTTTTATAAACGTGATGGATAGCCCGGAGTCAACGATATCTTCAACCACGATCACGTGGCGCCCGGCTAACTTAGCGCTCACATCTTTGTCCAATCGAATGGATCCGCTTGAATGCATATGATCGCCGTAACTTCCGATTTTGAGAAAATCGATCTCACATTCGGTATTAATTTCCCTGACAAGATCGGCAACAAACAAAAATGAACCGTTAAGAATGCCGACGAGAATGGGGTTTTTATTTTTGTAATCCTTGGTAATTTTTTTTCCGAGCCGACGCACTGCTTTACCAATATCCTCTTTCGAGATCATGATCTTAAATCGATGGTGGTCTGTTGTTATGGTTTTATTCATTCAGGTTATATTCCAGTTTAAGTAAGTGGCGTGTTCTGTTATCGACTTTGTAGCGGTCGTCTAGTCTGAGGCCGCAAACCCAGATAATATTCTCCTTGGTTCCGATCTTTTCACAGAGAAGTGGAATTTTCTTTTTTTTAAGAACCGGTATTTTGTTATCAACAAAAAAATCACTGAGCTTCTTAAAGCCGTTCATACCAATGGGCTTAAACTTATCACCGATTTTCCAATTCCGAAGCCTTAGATGTCCTGTAATCTTCTCCTTGTCAATGTATTCAACATTTAGGATGCGGCCAAAACTGCTTTTGAGTTCAGACGAATAGGGTAAAAACGAGCTCCGAAAAGAAAAACCCGGGTCTTTCCAGGAATAATTTCGGCCGGTTTCAATTCTAAAACAAAAATCGGGGCTTGCTAGCCGGTTCTTCGTCAGGAAAATAATTTGATCAGCAGTTTTCAGGCAAATGACATTGCCGAATATGACTTTCTTTCCGCTTTGTTTTTTTTCAATGAGATCGGAAAGCCTTTCGTAATCGGAAAATTGTAATTTCTGATCGAATTCATTCCAAAACAAAAATTCAATTAGCGCATGCCGTTGAGCCCGAAGATACCGGTTAAACGCTTTAATTTCAAGGACTATTTTGCCATCGGAGGCCTTGCAGACTTGCAAATACTGCTTTTTAGCATTCCGGTTGAAGTGCGATTTCGTTTCCTCGGCGATAAGACCCAGTTGAATCAAATGTTTTTCGATTTGCAGATCGAATTTTTTTCTAAGGAGCGGTATTAAATCATGACGAATTCTATTTCTCAAAATAGCGGTATCGCGGTTTGATGCGTCATTCACATACTTGATTTTCTCTGCCTGAACATATTTTTTAATGTCCTCCTTTGAAAAGACCAGCAACGGCCTAACAAACAAACCGCGTTTTTCACGAATACCTGACAATCCGGACATGCCGGAACCCTTGATTATGCGCATTAAAATCGTTTCAGCCTGGTCGCTTCTATGATGCGCAGTGCAAATTTTGTTATAACCAAACTGTTTTGCTGTTTTTTCAAAAAAAGTATAACGTAAATTATGCGCTTCTTCCTCTATGGATTTCTTTGATAACTTAGCCTGTTTGCGAACATCCAATCTTTTGCAATGAAAAGGATATTCATGCGACAAGGCAAATGTTTTAACAAACGCTTCATCCCGATCACTGGCGGCGCCGCGTAAACGGTGGTTTAGATGAGCTATGCCTATTGTAATTTTAGATTCAAGCTGTAAAATTCCGATGAGGTGTGACAGCGCCATAGAATCCATACCGCCTGAAACAGCAAGCAATACACGGTCGTTACTTGAAAAGAAGTTTTTTTTACGGCAGTGTTCCAGGAATTGTTTTTGAAAGGATTTTGTAGTTTGTCTCATTTATGGCAATTCGAGAAAAATGGATCTGATTAGAACAAAGTGTAGAAAAAGTAGAAGTAGAGCAGGGATAAGAACCCACGGGTACAAATCCTCGTATCGAAAATAGGTTTTAACGTCAATTTTTGTTTTTTCCAGTTGTCCGATCTGTTCATAGATTTCTTCCAGCGCTTTGAGATGGGTAGCGCGAAAATACTGTCCGCCGGTTATTTCCGCTATCCCTCTCAATGTTTCTTCATCAATTTTTACTTCAGCGGTCACATATTGTTTTCCGAAGAAAGGATCGTCCACCGGAATTCGCGCAAGCCCATCTTTGCCGGCGCCAATGGTATATACACGTATATTCAGCGCCTGCGCTATTTGTGCCGCAGTCATGGGGTCAATTTCTCCCCGGTTATTTTGGCCGTCCGTCAATAAAATAATCACTTTACTTTTGGATGTGCTTTCACGGAGGCGATTGATGGAATTGATCAAACCCATACCGATCGCGGTTCCGTCTTCCACAACGCCGATAGAAACCTGTCGAATGAGGGACGTTAATATTTGGTAATCTACGGTCAAAGGGCATTGGGTGAAACTTTTTCCAGCGAATACGACTAGTCCGACACGGTCGGATTGACGTCCGCGAACGAATTTTTCTGCTACATCTTTAGCTGCGTCCATGCGGTTCAAATTTCCCATATCTTCGATCAGCATACTCCGGGATACATCCAGGGCCATCATGATGTCAATTCCCTCCGTTGTAATACTGGACTGTGAGTTTCTCGTTCGCGGCCTTGCTATGGCTATGATCAGTAAAAATAATACGAGAATTTGAAGCCATTCTAACACAGGCTTTACTCGTTGTCGCAAAGAAGGCTTTGCAGCCTTAATAGTCTGAACGTTTGAATATACTACAGCCGATTTGGCAAATTTCCTTTTCCGCCAAAACAAAATGACCGGAATCAGAATCAGCAAGATTAGAAAATAAGGATCGGCAAATTCAAGTGAATTGAGCATAATTAGTCTTTAATTATTTTTCGGCGATGTATCACGAGGTCCATACACAAAGAGACAACGGCAAGAAGCAGGAACCATTGATATCTGTTTTCAAACTCAGTAAACTGATAGTCGGAATTTTCAGATTTTTCCAGTTTGGAAATCTCCTGATATATTTTTTTGACTTCAAGCTCGTTGGTTGATGCGGCATAGTATGCGCCGCCGGACTCACTTGCCAACTGACTTACGAAACCCTCTTCAAGTTTAGTTGTAATAACCGAACCGTTACTTTTCTTAAAATCTTTGACGGTTCCTGTTTCATCATAGATCGGTATGGGAGCGGCATTAGTCGTTCCGACACCGACAACAAAAATTTTGATGTTTTGTTTCTTCAAGTTCTCAAGCAGGCTGTAGGATTCAGGGTTATGGTCTTCGCCGTCAGAAAAAATGACCGCCGCTTTTCCGGCTGTAGACGTTGATTCATCGCCTGATTTACGCGGGAATGCTTGTGCGATCACGTCGAGGGCCTCAGCAAAATCTGTTCCGGCGGATGTCGTGGTATTGACGGTAACGGCATCAAGAAACATCCTCACGGCGCTGTAGTCGGTGGTCATTGGGCATTGGATAAATGCCTGTCCTGCAAAAATAACCAGAGCGACTCGATCACCTCGCAGTTGGTCAAGGAATGTAGCAATTTCATGCTTGGCCTTTTCGAGGCGGCTGGGCTTGATATCTTCTGCATTCATAGAGGTGGATACATCTAAAGCAAATACGATATCCACTCCGCTGATTTTCACTTGTTCATATTTCGTGCCGACTTCAAATCCTATCATCGCAAGCGTTATCATGATAAAACAGGTGAGCATGAGATAGGACTTAAAGTAATCTTTGACAGAACTGAAAGAAGAAAGCAGCTTTTCGATAAGGTTACTATCTGCAATTTGCAGAAGAAGTTTTTTTCTTTTCCGTGCCTGATAAAGCATCATAAATACCAGCAGCGGAATGAGTAACAATAGAAAAGCAAAATAGGGATAGGCTGATCTGATCATGAGTTAATATACTCAGAAGTTAGAAAATTTGCAAAATGAAACTAACCCATAACCGGGGCATTTGAAAGAATAATCGGCTAGCGAAATATCTAAAAAATCGGGTACTATTCTAAGTTATTGCGCTGCGGATTTGCTGCAAGAGAGAAATTTTAGCATCTTTTGTGCATTAAATCACATTTTGGAAAAAAAACACTTGTATATTTATCCGTTGGAATTTATTATTAAATATAATTCTTTAGTTCATTTTGGTAGTAGAAAACCTTAATAAAAAGGTAGGGGGCATTCTAAATGGCTGACTCTAAACCAAAAGAAAATAGGGGCGATCTTGGAGCACTCGTCTTGATGTTTGTTATATCCTGCGTGATTCTCGGGCTTCTTTTTTATTTCCTCTAAGACACCTGTTTCATATACCGAATTATATACCTGTTTACATTAGAGTAACACGAACGTGCCGGATGATGACAATCGGATGTTCGAATGTTTTTTTTTTGCTGATTTACGGAGATACTACTCGCTGTATAGCACTTCAACAAGTACGTCGCCGATCTGCTGCAGGCTTTCCGCGCTGCATTTATCAGGAGTATCGGATAGGGTATGATGATAACGGTTGCCGGCATCGGGATAATTGAAATCGATAATGTTAATACATGGTATGCCGATGCGCAAAAGGGGAATGTGGTCGTCAAACACGTCCGCTTCTATCGATGTACGAAATGCCGGTTTTTTTAATTTCTTAGCCTTATCCCACACCTTGTTTACAACATCTTTTGCTTGGTTATATGAATTTTTTTCAATCGGGATATCCAAATTCTTATCGCCGACCATATCCAACAAAATTCCATAGGCCGGCCAGTAGGTCTTGTTGTTTTTTGCAAAATACTCGGAACCGATACAATAGGGATTCAAACTATCGGGAAAAAGTTCTCCATTATGTTCTCCATAATCCTCAAGATCCCACAAAATAATATCAACTCCGATATCCAACGGGTTTTCTTTCAGAATTTTTGCCATTTCAAGTAGAACGGCTACACCGGAAGCGCCGTCATTAGCGCCCAGAATCGGTTTATCGTGGTTAGATGAATCGGGATCTTTATCAGCCCATGGGCGCGTGTCCCAATGTGCGCATAAGAGAACGCGTTTTTTACTTTTGGGTTGTAAATTGATCGACGCGATAATATTCGTTCCGTTGAGCTTCACCGAAGTATCCTTTTTGTCGACGTAAACGAAATTCTGGTGATCAACGCGTTCACAATACTTCTTAAGTTCTTCCGTTAAAAACTGCAGGCATTGTTTGTGACCTTCGGAATTGGGATTGCGCGGTCCGAACGAACACTGTTTTTCGATGTACCGCATCGCGGACTCGCCGTCAAAAGGTGGTTTTGAGCACGACGTAAGCATGGACAAAAGCGCAATTAAGATTACTAAATAGAAAGGCATTTTAACTCCTGAGTTACGAAACGGATTCGGCTAAAACAGCGTGTACGTGCCGGCTGCTCTTCACAGATTTCTTATCCACCTCAATAAACGCATAGGCGTCATGATTATGAATACTCTCGAAATTGGTTACTTCGACGCTAAACCATGTGATTGGATCCACTTCAGATAAAGAAAGAGCAATGTCCCTGACAAGATCTTCAACAAAAACCGGATTCTCATATGCCCGCTCAGTTACAAATTTTTCATCTTCGCGTTTGAGTAATGCAAAGATTTCACAACTGGAAGTTTTTTCAATGCGGTTGATTATATCTTCAAAATCCATAGACATGTTATTTGCAAAACGTGTATGCACCCGAACCAGGCCCCGTTGATTATGCGCGCCATATTCACTGATGGACTTGGAACACGGGCACAACGTTGTAACAGGAACGTCAACGGTTAAAGTCATCTGATCCGATTCGGCAGACTCACAGAGAATTGAAATCGCATAATTCATAAAGCTTTTTGTTCGTGTTACCGGCGCCTCTTTTTCAACGAAATAGGGGAATGTTATTTTTAAATAGGCCGTTTCGGATTCCAGTTCTTTTTTCATACCGGCGATTATTTGAAATACTGTTTCAAGCGAAATACAATCTTTGTTCTCGTTCATTATTTCGACAAAACGGCTCATGTGCGTGCCTTTTTGGTCGTGAGGCAGATTCACATACATCTCGAAAGTGCCAACGGTTCGCTGCAGATTACCCGAATAATTGGACACGGTGATTGGATATTGAATATTTTTAATACCGACTCTGTTTATAGGTAATTGCCTGAAATCGCTTTTGCTTTGTGTATCTTCAATCATAATATAACTTTCTTCAGTGATTATTCATGCGTGGGATTCGGAAAATATCCCATTCTGCCTTAATTTATCAACCATGCTTTCCAGTTGTGGAGGCCTCAACTAATGCTTAAACGGCGTAATTGTCCGTAACATCTTCGTCTTTAAAGGTCAAAACACGAAATTCGTCCATACGCATTTCTTCTTCACCGATGAGGTCGGCGAAAATAAAATACTTCCATTTCATTTTCTTTATTTTGATTTCGAGTTGATCGACGACGTCAGGATGAACCATGAACTGCAATCTGGAAATAAATTTATGGTCTTTTTTGTAGCGTCGAACCCATCGATCGATCTTGTTGTGCAATGTCGTACGATTCCCGACGCGGCCTGATCCGGCGCAGGCGGGACAGGGTTCGCTCAAAGAAAACAATATACTCGGGCGTATACGTTCGCGCGTCAATTCGATCAGACCGTACTCATCCATCGGCAGAATACTGAATTTGGCCCGGTCCTTCCGCAGTTCGCGTTTGATTTCCTCAAAAAGCTTTTTCTTATTTCGCTCGTCGCGTAAATCAATAAAATCGATGACGATCAATCCGCCGATATCCCGCAAACGAAGTTGCCGAACGGTTTCTCGCGCAGCGATCATGTTTACGGCCATGGAGTTGTCTTCATAGGATCCGCGACCCATAAATTTTCCACTATTTACATCGACCGAAACAAGCGCTTCCGTATGCTCGATAATGATATACCCGCCATTCTTGGTCATCACTTTTTTCTCAATGCTTTGCTGTATATCCTGCTCGATATTATAATGGTCGAAAATCGGTTTCCTGTCTCCGTAATACTCGATGCGGTCCTGCAACTGAGGGGTTGTGACAGAAATATAATTGCTGATAGAGCGGAATAGCTTTTTGTCGTCAACAAGCACGCGGGTCACGTCGTTTGAAAACAGATCCCGGATGATGCTCGACACCATCTCCATATCTTTATAGACCAGCGAGGGCGCAGCCATGGACTTGGCCTTTTTATCAACGTCATACCAAGTGTCGAGAGAATTCTGAATGTCGTTGCGCAGAATTTCTTCTTCCTTATTTTCAGAATTCGTACGTATGATTAATCCAAATCCGGCCGGTTTTACGTCACGGGCTAATTTCTTTAATCTCTTTCTTTCGTGTACATTTTGAATCTTCCGCGAAATGCCGATCATTTGAGACGGTTCATTGGGAATCAGAACGGTAAAACGGCCGGGAATTGAAATTTCCGAAGTAACACGCGCGCCTTTATTGTAGATAGGCTCTTTGATGATCTGTACGAGAATCTCCTGACCCGTTTTCAGAAAACGGCCGCCGCTGTCGTGATTATGTATGACTTTGATCTGATGGATCTCGCTTCCCGGGGCCACTTCGACATCGTCCGATTCATCGTCGTCAGCCATCGCGGCGTATTCGTGGGTATTGTCGCCGATGTCGGAGAAGTGCAGGAAAGCATCCTGCTTCATGCCGATATGAACAAAAGCCGCTTTCATGCCCGGCAGGACTTTGGCTACACGTCCTTTGTAAATGTCGCCGACCATGCGTTCTTTTTCGGGTCGCTCGACAAAAATTTCTACTAAACGTCCTTCTTCGACAATGGCGATGCGTGATTCCGCCGCAGTAGAATTGATGAGAATCTCTTTTTTCATGAATTTCCTATTCTGTACGAATAGGCAGAAAGGCTGGGTTTGTATTTAAATACAAAATTGTATTTATAAAACCCGCATTCCGCAGTGGGCGCGGAATGGATACAAAGAGCAATTTATATAGTATTATGGCGTTTGCCATTGATAAAATTGTGTCAGCCTCAGGCTGACGGCTTTGTAATTTAAAAAATTTCTGCCTAATTCGAAATTAGTTGACAATTTATTCTAATGAATCATTCAAACCAAAAGTTGATCAGCGTAGTAACCTCTTAAGGCGAAAATAAAGGAATACGCATTGAAAATCAAGGCTTTTGTTGATGTTCAGGCCGTAAAAGGTCATTGACTGTCTTTACCGGGTTAAATGTGATAAGCGGAACCTCCACAAAAATCGTGTTCCAATAAGCCATCGCGCCATTCCATAAGCCGGGTAGTTCCATCGCTTTAATCGGCTTTCCGTCTTTTGATTTTATAGAAATGAAGCCGGTTTCAGGGTCAGCAAATTGTCTCAGATCAAAGTTTTCACCCTTATAATCGCGAACACCACATACCAGATCCACCGGATTGAAATGCGTAGATGATTCCATAATGCGTTTTTGTTCGTCTGACTTAACATCAATCTGCGTTTTTTCAACTATCTGTAATGAGACGGCTCCGTTTTTTTCACGTATCCAGAAAGGCCCGCCTCCGGGTTCTCCCTGGTTTTTCACCATACCGCAAATGCGGATAGGCCGATCCAATTTATCGAACAGAATTTCAGTCTGTTTAATGGCCGGCAATTTGTCAAAATTCGTAGGAAATGCAATGGACAACTTTTTTTTAGAGAAAATAAAAGCGTCGTTGATTTCAGTTTCAGATAGATTGTCTTCGGAAATTTTCTGAAGATAATGGAACACCTGATTTTGCAATTGGATGAGGTAACCGCCCAGAAGTTTTTTATACAGATAGGTTGTCTCCTTGAGACGGTCAGGTACCACATTATCGATATTTTTGATGAAGACAATGTCGCCGTTAAGATCGTTCAGATTTTCCAACAGCGCGCCGTGTCCCGCCGGCCGGAAATAGAGATTACCGTCCTCACTGCGAACGGGTTTATCCTGCATATCAACTGCGATAGTATCCGTAGATTTTTTTTGTTCCGAAAACGTAATCTCCAATTTGCCGTTTGTTTTTTCATAACGGGGTAATACGGATTGGATCAGCGCGTTGCATAAATCGCGATGCTCAGAGGATATGGTAAAGTGTATACGAGCGGTCTGCTGTGCATCCCTCGCATAGGAAAGCGCTTCTACTAAATGTTCCTCCAAAGCGGTTCGTGAATGATCCGGATAACGATGAAATTTGATCAGGGCTTTGGGCAACGCGCTATAATTCGGGCCGCTTTCGGTGAGAGTTAATCGCATAATCTCGTCATAGCGTTTCTCATTGACGAGTTGTTTTAAGTTTCGAATATCTTCGTGAAAAGCAAACTTATCGATATTCTGTATAAAATCAAGACAAGCATTGACATCCGGATCGTCCGTTGTTTCGCTTATAAGGAACTCCCGGAATTGTTCGTATTGATTGCAGACCGTGGTGAGCGAATGGAACATGCGGGTTGCGGCGCCGGAGGCAGGAACAAATTTCATGACACGGCCGCGGGATGCGGCTTGATTGAAAAGCACGATCAGCGAATCGAATTGTTGCGGATCAATCGTTAACAGCCCGTCACCCATGGTGCAAGGACGAACGAGCGTGATAAATGGAAATCCGGTCTTGAAGAATTCGATTTGGGCGAGAACTTTTTCTTTTGAAATTCCCGAGTCGGATAATTGCCGCAGATCCTGAGCAGAGAAAGTCATGGAGTTACCATTTTCGTAAAGCTTCGACCAAAAGCCTTACACCAAATCCTGTCGAAGAGACGCGCGCCGTGTAGGGAAGTTCTTCTTCGCTGTTGGCTGTCCCGGCAATATCCAGATGCACCCATGGATAATCGCCGACAAAGTGCTTCAAAAAAGCCGCCGCGGTGATGGCGCCTGCAGGGCGGCCGCCAACATTTTTTATGTCTGCTATATGGCTTTTGACCTGTTTGTCAAATTCTTTCCACATCGGAAGTTCCCAGACCTTTTCAGACGTAAATTTGGAGGCATCCATAAGCCGGCTCTTTATATTGGCGTCGTTCCCCATCATGCCCGCACCTGCATAGCCGAGTGCAATCACGCAGTGTCCGGTTAATGTCGCAAGGTCTATGATCGCTTCCGGTTTGTATTTTTGTGCATAGGCAAGCGCGTCGGCCAGGATCAGGCGCCCTTCGGCATCGGTGTTTAAAACTTCAACCGTCTTGCCCGAATACATCGTCAACACATCGCCCGGTTTGAATGCTTTACTGCCGAGAAGATTTTCCGATGAAGGAACGATGCCAACGACGTGCAGAGGCAGTTTCAGATGCGCAATGGCCTGTATGGCGCCAATCACCGCTGCACCGCCGCACATATCAAATTTCATTCGGTCCATATCTGCAGCGGGTTTGATGGATATGCCGCCCGCGTCAAAAGTTAGCCCTTTTCCAACCAGTACGATCGGTTTTTTATTTTTAGCTTTAGTGCCGGCGTATTCCATGATAATCATACGTGGCGGCTCGCTGCTTCCCTGCGCCACGCCGAGTATTCCGCCCATCTTAAGCAAGGCTAATTTCTTTTCATCAAAGATCTGAATCTTAATTTTATTTTTTCTGCACATTTGCGCGGTACGAATTGCCAGCTCCCTTGGCGTTAGTTCATTACCCGGAGCATTCGCCAGATCGCGGGTGAAACTCACCGCATCGCAGATAACCGTTGCAGCGCGAACGCCCTGATGAACTCGTTCGCTTGGCGATACGTAGGTAATAAGTGTTAATTCCTCCAGCCGGCTTAATTTTGCTTTTTTGTCAGTCTGGTGTTTATCATAACGGTAATCGGCAAGCAGAGCGCCTTCTACCACCGCCTGTGCGAGACCCGATTCGTCAAACTGTTCAGAAACCAGATGCGACGGGAATATCAATGATATCTTTTCAATCCCGATGGCATTTGCCGTCTTCACCGCTTTGGCTGCGGATTTTCTGAAAGTATCCCATTCAAGGTCTTTGGTTTCGCCTAATCCGACCAAGGCGATTCTCTTGCTTTTAGTTTTGTTATTGCCGTGTAAGACGTAGATCGATTCCTCTTCGGCGCCGAATTCCTTACTTTTCATTAGGTCTTTAAATAACGTACCGAAGATCTCATCGAGTTCATTTAACCAAGGGTTTGTTTCATCATTTTTTGTTAAGAAGACGCACGTCAGTTCCGATTTCCAAAGCTTGAGTTTGGAGTGTTTAGCATGAATAACCATCATTCAATTCCTTTAAGGTGAATTTCGGTGGGCAAATAGACAGCAGAGAATATATGAACTACTTGGCGTACTTAGCCGAGTAATATTTTTTTACTTTGTCTACCATATCGGCCATGGTCGGTTCAAACGGGGTCTTCAGCGTAATGCCGGACGCATTCTTGTGTCCGCCTCCGCCGAATTGTTTAGCGAATGACTGAACATCTACATTTCCTTTGGATCGTAGACTAACCTTTGTGAAACCTTCCGGGGTTTCGTAGAACAGGATTCCAAGGTTGGATTTTTCGATTTTAAGTGTATAGTCGACAAATCCTTCGGTGTCACTGCGCTGGGCGGTGGTTTCGCTAAAATCCGAAGATTTCAGGTAGGTCCAATTAATGCCGCCGTCGCATTCCGGCTTGATATGGGCTAACGCCCGGCCTAATAATTTCATAACGCCGCTGTTGCCTTGCTCGAAAACTTCCGCGTAGATGTCATTCGGTTTAACGCCTAATTTCATCAGTTCCGCCGCAATGAGATGCGTGGCGGGCCGGGTGGCGTTAAAACGGAAATTGCCCGTATCGGTGATGAGCGCTGTGTAGAGGGCTTGTGCGATTTTCAAATTAGGTTTGCCCTTGAAATGTTTGATGAAATTGTATATCAACTCAGCAGTTGCCGGTGATTTTTCGTCAACGCAATTAAGGTGTCCCAAGCCGTCATTATCTAAATGATGATCGATGCAAATGCGTTTAGCCGGCGAGGCCATAACGGCCTGCTGCATGCGGTCGAGGCGTTTAGAAACGCTAATGTCCAGGACCATGATCACGTCTGCCTTTTTGATCACGGAATCATGTTTTTTGGGATCGTAGGTTTCGATTTCGTTTTTTGTATTCAGAAAACGATATTGTTTTGGAACCGGGCTTGTATTGATAATGCGTGGTTTCTTCTTCATCATCTTCAAAAATGTATACATCGCAACTTCACTGCCAAGACCGTCCCCGTCGGGATTGAGGTGTGTGGTCAAAACAAAACTCTTAGATGTTTTTACCAATCGCTCGATCTTTTTGAACATATGACTCAAGTCCTTCTGTTTGTTCAGAATTTAAATTACATTTTTTTCCACGGTCAGATCGCCTTCGGCAAATCGGGAAAAACGCACAGGGTGGAGATCAAATGTCTCTGATTTGCCTTTGACAATGAGTTCTGCGGCAGCCTGACCGGCTGCGGGAGCGTGCATAAGGCCATGGCCGCTGAATCCGCCAGCAATGATAAAATTGTTATAATTGGGGACACGGTCTAAAATACTGTGATGATCGGGCGTGGTCTCGTATAATCCCGCCCACGTACCCGGATATTTAGTTTTGATCTCGGCGTTTTCCAAGTAGGGCATGACTTCGAGCGCGGTCATGAGCATAGTATCGAGAAATTCATTATCAATCGTTTCATCGTATCCCGGCTTTTCATTGTTATTAGCTAAACCGATCAAAAGACCGTTGCCTTCCTTATGCATATACATTCCTGTCGTGACGTCCACTACCATTGGGAATGCATCGGACATAAAATCCAACGCGCCCGTCGTGGTAATCATGCGCCGCAACGGCTCAATTGGAATTTCTACGTCGACGAAAGCGCCGATTTCTTTTGCAAAGGGCCCTGCCGCATTTACAACATAGTCGCAGGCAATTGCGCCTTGCGGGGTAACGACGTGTGTGATCTTTCCGTCTGATCCTTTGAGTCCTGTGCACGGCATGTCGGTCTCAAATTCAATATTCATTTTCCGTGATTTTTTGAAATAAGCGTCTACCATCATGTACGGGTCAACCAGGCCGTCTTTCGCCCCAAAAGTTCCGCCTAAGACTTTTTCCAATCCGTAATTCGGAGCCAATTTTGAAATTTCGTCTTTGCTCACAAAACGAACGTCAACACCGTATTTTTTCTGTATTTCCATATTTCTCAAATACTGTGCCTTTTGCTCCTCTGTTTTTACAACAAAAAGGTAGCCGCATTGGACGAATTGTATACCGTATTCTGCGTCCAGTTTTTCAAACTCATGGATGCTATAATGACTCATGTGAATATTGATCGGAGTGGAAAATTGAGCACGCACTCCACCCGCGCATTTTGCAGTGGCGCCCGTTCCGATCATTTTTTCTTTTTCAATGACCAATACATTAGTGCAACCCATGTCGCCTAAGTGACTCGCCACGCTGACCCCGATGCATCCTGCGCCTATGACAACCACATCATATTTCGACTTCATTTCAAATCCTGTAAGTAGTTTAAATTGAACAGTTAAAGTTGTGAGTTGCTCGATTTGGCCTATTCTAAGTTTGAGACAGCAGCGGCGCCGTTGTGTGCTGTAGAACTCTAAACGAGCGCTTGTCATAGAATAGGTTAAAATAAAGCCTACTCGTGAAACCAATAGCAATAAAATTTAGTTAACAACGGGGTGAAATGCAACCCTTTTATATTATTAGCTTACGAAGGAAATTTCGGGTGAACCGGGTCGGATTGAGTAACAAATGTTTGTGATTTTGTCGAAATTATGTTACTTTAGCAACAATTGATGTCGAATCCGGTGCGAAAATGGGTAAGTGCAAAACGACCATGATTAGTTATCAAAGATATTTATAAATCACTTTATCAATCTTATTAAGAGGTATTCGATGAAAAAGTTCAGTATTCTTATTTTGCTTTTTTGCAGTGTGGGTGTTTTTGCACAATCGAAGAATGAAAATAGCGCCGTCGCAGTCCTGGAATTCCAAAAAACAGGAGCGATTACCAGTGACGATGTTCAAACATTGACTAATCGTTTTCGCGCCATGCTGTTTCAGACAAAGACATTCAATGTCGTAGAACGCCAGAAAATGAAGGAAATTCTTAAAGAGCAGGAATTTATTCTGTCGGACGAGTGCAGTACGAATGAATGCGCAGTTCAGGTTGGCCAATTGCTCGGCGTGGAATACATGATTGCCGGCGACATCGGCCTGATAGGCGACACGTATACGATCGACCTGAGGATGATCGAAGTAAGAACGGGTCAGCTTGTGCAAACTCATAGCAAAGATTATGACGGTAAAATAGCCGGATTGCTGGAGATCATGAAACAAATTGCCAACTCCTTTTCTCAGTTTAAAAAAGACGCAGCTAAAATGAAATCAGATGAACAAAAATCGGCCGTATCATCCGTTACAACCGAAAAGGATAAACAAGAGGTCAAAACGGAAATAAAAACAGAATCCGGTTCGAATGCATCAAAAAGTACATCGAAAAATTTTGCTTTCAGACTTTTGTTCGGCAGTGCGAATCCAACCGGCAAATTTAAAAGTGATTGGGAAGAAAAGGCCGGATCTAATTTCATGATCAGCTGCAGTTATTATTTTACACCTAAAGTTCAATTAGGAATTGATTTTGGAGCTCAATCTTTTAAGAACGGTGTTAAAACGGTTCCGCTCATGATCACAGGCCGGTATTACACTATATCCCGAAAATTTACGAATTACGTGTCTCTGGGTTTAGGTACCGCAAAATTTACAGAAGACGGTTACGGCAAAAATTTTATTTCAGGTAAAATAGGAACGGGTATTGGTTATAAAATCACTAAAAAACTCAGCGCGGAGATGTCGTTGGATTTTATGAGCCTTGGCTCAAAAGATGAATTTGGATACAACACTACTTCCACGCAATTTGGTTTAGGACTCAATTACAATCTGGCATTCTAATTTAAAAAACTAACCGGAGTTATCATGTTACAAAGTCGTTTTCTGATTCTGGCGGCTGTTTTAGCGCTTTCGTGTAATACGAAACGAAACGAGTTTTCAAATCCGGAAATCACGCAGGCGGAAATCAAATATCATGTGGAGTTTCTTGCTTCGGATTCGCTTAGGGGAAGGGCCTCGGGAGCAGAAGGCAACAATATTGCCGCAAAACATTTAGCCGACGAATTCAAAAACTACGGTTTAAAACCCGCAGGCGATGATAACAAATATTTTCAATCGTTTGAAATTGTAACCGGGTTAAAAGCCGGTGAAAAGAATGAAGTGTCGTTTGGAAACAAGAAATTTGAATTAGAAAAGCATTTCCGTCCTCTGGCGTTTTCTGCAGATACCGGTTCGGAAGGCCAACTTGTTTTTGCAGGCTATGGTATTTCATCTTCGGATACGAAGTATGATGACTTTGAAAAAGTTACGGTAAAAGATAAAATTGTTTTGATTTTTCGGTATACGCCCGAAGGCGATAATCCGCACAGTCATTTTAACAATCATGCGCCCCTTAGGAAAAAAGTAGGTCTGGCTGCGGAAAAAGGAGCCAAGGGCGTTTTGGTCGTCACCGGTTTCGAAGACGGTGAGGACGATTTGATCAGACTTCAATACGAAATCGGCCATGGAAATTATGGAATTCCTGCAATGAGTATTAGCCGTGAGGCGGCTATGGAAATTTTGGGCTATTCAGAGCCGCAATTTCGCGATCTACAAAGGAATATTAACAATTCAAAGAAACCGAATTCATTTGAAACCGCATCAACCGTCAAATTGAGTTCGGAAGTGCTAGTAGAGCGTTCACAAACTCAAAATGTGGCAGGCTGGCTTGAAGGAACGGATCCGGAATTGAAAAAGGAATACGTAATTATCGGAGCTCATTTTGATCATCTGGGGATGGGCGGAAGCAATTCGATGTATCGGGGTGAGCCTGCAATTCATAACGGAGCCGATGATAATGCGTCTGGAACTACAGCCTTATTGGAATTAGCGCAAAAATTGTCTACTCAAAAATTGAGGCGCAGTTTGCTTTTTATAGGTTTTACAGGCGAGGAAATGGGACTGATCGGATCAAAATATTTTGCCGAACATCCGACGACTGATTTGACGCAAGCGGTGACGATGTTTAATTTTGACATGGTCGGCCGTCTTAAGGAAAATCAATTGATCATTCACGGAATGGGAACGTCACCCCATTTTACGCAAATGATAAACGATCAAAACAAGACATATAATTTTGCTTTAACATTGAAACAGGACGGAAACGGACCAAGCGATTTTGCTACGTTCTATCAGAAAGACATGCCTGTCATTGCTTATTTTACAAATCTGCATGCGGATTATCATAAACCGTCGGATGATGCAGATAAAATTAATCTTGAGGGCGAAGAGCGCATTATAAAAATGGCTTTCGAGACCATTGTTGCGATCGCCAATGCCGACAAGCGCCCGGAGTTTACGAAAGTTAAAGGTGAATCTGAAAGACCCATGACGGGTTTTCGCGCTACGCTTGGCATCGTACCGAATTATGCGGACGATACAGAAGGGCTGAAGATAGATGATGTGAACCCCGGACAGGCCGGGGACCATGCCGGAATCAAGAAAGGCGATATTTTGGTCAAATTTGGACCGAAAACTATCAAAAATGTTTACGATTATACGTATGCTCTTGGGGAACACAAAGCCGGCGACAAAGTTGATATTATCGTACAACGTGGCGGTAAGGAAATCAAATTGCAGGCCGTTTTGCAGAAATCCAAGAGACAAAACTGAAGCATACGCGCCTTCAAAAAGGCATAAAGAAGATACAAAGTATCATTCTAGTTTCATTATTTGAAGATATTTGTTCTTTGAAAAAGCAGACAGATAATCGTCTTGTTCCGACTAGTCGGAGCAAGAAGGAAAGTCCGAACTCCGCAAGGCAAGGCGCCGTCAGAGTTCCGACCGATCGGGGCAATGACGGGTATTTATCCTGTAAGGGGTAGATAACGGAAAGTGGAACAGAAAAGATACCGTCCCGCATTCTGCGGGATAAGGGTGAAATCGTGCGGTAAGAGCGCACGCGCTGCGGCAGTAATGCTGCTTTATGCTAAACCCCGCCTGGAGCAAGATCAAATAAGAAGGTGTGTGCGCCTGGAGCGCATATAGAGCCGCCTGCTCGATTCGAAAGAGCATCTTCGGGTAGATCGCATGCGTTTCGGAATTAGATCTTCGGATTTAATTTCAGATCGGCATCCGCTTTTGGCGGAAGATAAATGATTATCACCGGCCTCCGGTCGGAACAGAATTCGGCTTACCGTCTGCTTTTTTATTTTATATAAAATAAGTCTTTATAAATATTTGCGGAATGTTTTTGCTTTTAACATAACAATAATATATATTCTGCCCGTTCGTAAGCGGTCACGAATTAAAACCCTTAGGATAATTTATTCACACCATACTATGAATTTTAAAGAACTAAATATTAATATAAACTCCAAGCTACCTTATGTTAGAACAACAATGGGTACTCAATAACCATCATGATAAGGAGCGTTTAAAAAAACTAGCAGAAGAAATCAATGTCCCGGAACTCATAGCCAGCATCTTATTTAATCGTGGTATCACCACATTTGATGAGGCTAAAAATTTTTTTCGTGCTGAAAATGCTCCGCTTATTGACCCTTTCTTAATGTACAACATGGACGTTGCCGTTAAGCGCGTGATCGAAGCGATGGATAATCGTGATTCGATCATGATCTACGGCGATTACGACGTGGACGGAACCACCAGTACTTCCATGTTATACCTATTCCTTCGTGAGATCCACAAAGGACTTATTACCTATTACATTCCGGACCGAGTCAAAGAGGGTTACGGATTGTCGCGAAGCGGCATTACCGCGGCTCATGCGCAAGGCGTCAAGCTGGTGATCGCGGTTGACTGCGGAATTACTGCCGTCGACCAGATAAATCTGGCCAATGAATTCGGCCTTGACGTTATTATCTGCGATCATCACCATCCCGGCGATGTGCTGCCCAACGCGCTGGCGATATTAAATCCCAAACAGGAAAAGTGTTCTTATCCGTTCAAAGAACTGTGCGGCGTTGGCGTTGCGTTCAAACTGGCGCAGGCCCTGACGGAAACGTTGAAAATCGATCGCGGAATTTTATTACAGCACCTTGACCTTGTTGCGATCGGAAGCGCGGCGGACATAGTTCCGCTGATAGGAGAAAACCGCACATTAGTAAAGAACGGCCTGAAACTGGTGAGCGAAGCAAATAAAGTCGGCATCCGCCAGTTGGTCAAAAACGCCAACGTATACGGCAAAGCAATTTCAACCGCCCAGATTGTTTTTTCCCTTGCGCCGCGCATTAATGCAGTCGGCAGGCTGGGCGACGCGAACAGGGCAGTTAAACTTCTTATTACTAACAGCGAAACGGATGCCGTAGAATTTGCAAGTGTACTGGAGTCGGAGAACCGGAACCGGCGTGACTTGAATGAAGTAATGTTTCTGGAGGCCTGTGAAATTGTTGAAGAAGAATTTGATTTTGAAAAAGATAAAGTGATCGTTGTTTTCAAAGAAGGCTGGCATCAGGGTGTGATTGGCATCGTTGCGAGCAAGCTGGTCGAGCGGTATTACAGGCCTGCGATCGTTATTGCAGAAGCCGACAACCGAGGCAAAGGATCAGCCAGAAGCGTCGAAAATTTTGACGTATTTCAGGCGCTAAAGGCTTGTGAAGACATGATGGTCGGGTATGGCGGACATAAGTATGCGGCAGGATTAACTATCGAATTGGATAAGATCGTGGAATTCAGACGCCGTGTGAACGCGTATGCTGAAATAAATTTACCGCCTGCGGATCTCATTCCGAAGATCCAAATTGATGCAGAAATAACGCTCGACTCGATCAATGAACGCCTGATGAATTTGTTAAACTTATTCAAACCGCACGGACCGGGAAATATGCGTCCGATATTTTTGTCGACCAGCCTGCAAATCGTCGGGTATCCCCAATTAATGAATGAACGCCATATTCGCCTGAAGGTGCGACAAAACGGAGCTACGTTTGATGCCGTGGGCTTCAATCTGGCGCATCACTATAACAAGATCGGCGTGGGCGATAAACCTATTGATTTAGTTTATCAAATAGACGAAAATACATGGCAGGGCCGCACGACCACGCAACTGAAGATCAAGGACCTGAAAGTGCAAACCAACGGCAAGCTGAATTAATATCGGAATCGGATTATTGGAACAGTCAAAACACAGGGCGGTATTCATTGACCGGGACGGGACTTTAAATGTTGAAAAAGATTATGTGTACAAGATCGAAGACTTTGAATTTATTCACGGAGCCAAGGAAGCCGTTCGTCTCCTAAACGAGCATCATATTAAGGCCATCGTGATAAGTAATCAATCCGGTATAGCGAGAGGTTATTACACACCCAATGATGTACACCTTCTTCACGATTACATCCAAAGGGAATTGAGAAAAGAAAAGGCACAAATTGATGCCTTTTTTTATTGCCCGCATCATCCGGACGGAACCATCGATGAATTTCGTAAAGTATGCGATTGCAGAAAACCCAGCCCAGGCATGATTTTACAGGCAGAGCAAAAGCTAAATATCGATTTGCAGAGTTCCTACGTGATCGGAGATCATTTATCGGATATTAAATTACAGGAAAAAGTTCCGGTAAAAACTATTCTGGTAAGGACAGGTCATGGAAACAAAGCATTAGAGGAGCTGCAGAAAGAGAAGATAAAGCCGGAGAGAATTGAAGAGAACTTGCTTGATGCGGTGAATTATATTATACGAACGACGAATCCTTTCTAATATTAAGACTTAGGAAAACGCAATGGATTACACTTTTGCAGACCGATTAAAGAACATTACATCGTCGGCGACGGTTAGTCTGGCGGAAAAAGCCAAAAGTTTACGCGATGCCGGACAAGACATCATCGATTTGACCATCGGTGAGCCGGATTTTCCAACGCCGCCGCATATTATTCGCGCGGGTTACAGGGCGATGATAAAGGGGCATACGAAATACACCAACAGCCGCGGCATAATTGAATTGCGAAAAGCAATCGCGCAAAAACTGGAAAACGAAAATGAGCTGCTGTATTCCGCAGATACTGAGATCATCGTGACTCCCGGAGGAAAGCAAGCCATCTTGTATGCGGTGTTAGCGCTTATTAATCCCGGCGATGAAGTATTGTGCATCGAGCCGTGTTGGTTAGGTTACGAGAGCTGCATCGCTTTGGCGGGCGGCGTCTATGTCGGAGTAGAAACTCACGAAGAAGACGGATTTTCAATAACTGAAAAACAGATCCTGGAAAAAGTTACGCCGAGAACTAAACTCATGCTGATAAATAGCCCGTGTAATCCGACCGGCAAGGTGTTGACCAAAGAAGAACTGGAGATCATTTCAAAAATCTGCATTGAAAAGAACATGATGTGTGTGTCGGATGATATTTATGAAAAAATTATTTTTGATAATCATCGATTTCATTCTATAGCTTCTTTGCCTTCGATGCGCGAACGGACTCTTGTATTAAACGGTTTCTCCAAAGCGTATTCCATGACGGGCTGGAGGCTTGCGTATCTTGCCGGTGATCGAAAAATAATAGGACAGATCAATAAACTTCAGCAGCTGTCTGCGACTTGTCCTTCGGCCGTTAGCCAGTGGGCGGGCGTGGAAGCTTTGACGGGCCTTCAACTGCACTTAAAAAAAATGACTCAGGCTTATGAGGTTAGACGGAATATAGTTCACAAGGGATTTAACAACAAAAAACTGGCATGTTTTAAGGCTCAAGGAGCCTTTTACGGATTTGTTAATGTCAAAAGACTGGGGATGAGTTCGGATCAGGCGTGCGAATTTCTATTAGAAAAAGCTAAGATGGTCACGGTTCCCGGCAGCGCATTTGGCAAAGCCGGAGAAGGATATGTGCGGATTTCGTTTGGTACGTCCGAAAAGAATCTAAAGAAAGCAATAAAAAATCTTGAGTATTTGTAGACGCCATAGTATATTGGCGCATAATTGATGATTCGGAATGTGGCGCAGCCCGGATAGCGCACTCCCTTGGGGTGGGAGGGGTCGGAGGTTCAAATCCTCTCATTCCGACAAATTTTTTCTTCGTTTCTTTCCTTCCTTTTTTCATCTTCCTTAGTTAAATTATATTCAACGGTTTGGTTACCGGCACGGAAAGGTACTTTCTCGCACGGTGATGGTACCAAACGAACCTTATTTATTTTTTCAGTAGTTTTTATAATCATTGCAAATGAAAAAAATCGTAACGCCGCAAGACATGCAGGAGATCGACCGTAGAACCATTCAGGATTATAAGATCAGCGGCGAGGTATTGATGGAATGTGCGGGTGCGGCAGTATTTGGGCGTATCAGGGTTTTGTTTGCAGAATATACTTCCAAGAACATTTTTGTTTTTTGCGGTAAGGGCAACAACGGCGGTGACGGGTTTGTAATTGCACGTTATCTGAAGGAAAACGGCGCTGCACCTAAAGTATTTGTTACCGGCAGTATGGAAGACGTTAAAATGGATGCGCGCATTCATTTCAATAAACTCATAGCCGGCGGCGTACAGCCAATTTTTATTTCCAACGGACATGATCTTGGGAACGAGAAGCCGGATATTATTGTTGATGCGCTACTAGGAACCGGCGCGCGCGGCTCTCTTGATGGAGAACTTCTGAATCTTGTCGAGAAAATTAACGCGTGGCGAAATCAGCAAGGGTGTTATGTGCTTTCGGTTGATATTCCGTCCGGGATGAACGGTGAAACTGGCCGCGTAGAGAATGCCGCCGTCAAAGCGGATGCAACGGTCACCATGGGTTTGCCGAAATCGGGACTACTTTTCGGGGATGGAAAACACTATACCGGAAAACTGTATGTTGCGGATATCGGGTTTCCCGATGAACTGACACGCGGCGATAAATTTGTACTGATCGAAAAAGAAGACGTCAGGAAGTTATTAAAACCCCGCAGGCACAATGCATACAAATATGATTTCGGCAAAGTTTTGATTATAGCCGGTTCGCGCGGCATGAGCGGCGCGGCTTTCTTAGCGGCGAAATCAGCGCTGAGAATTGGGGCCGGTTTGGTTAAAGTTGCTATTCCGGAGGGAGTCGCGCATGTGATCGAGCATGCACTGCCGGAAGCCATGACGCTGCGTTTGGAAGAAACTAAAGAGGGCTCACCTGCATATCGAAATCGTGAACGGTTAATAGACTATATGAATTGGGCAGACGTAACGGCCATCGGCCCGGGATTGTCCCAACACGATGAAACCATACAACTCATTCAGGAAATAGTGCAACAATTAAAAAAGCCTGCTGTAATAGATGCCGATGCGGTAACGGCCCTTGCGGGAAAGTCGGAATTGATTTCATCGGTTGCATCCGGCATGGTTTTCACTCCGCACATTGGTGAATTTGCCGTTTTGTCAAATGTTGTAAAAGAGAAAATAGTTTTGGATCGTATAGATCACCTTCGGCACACCTCGCGAAAATTAAATAAAACGATTTTACTCAAAGGTTCACCGACCCTTATTGCCGCGGCTGACGGGCGTATTCATGTTTGCAACACCGGTAATCCGGGCATGGCGACCGCAGGAAGCGGGGACGTCCTGACCGGGATCATAGCCGGCTTGCTGGCGCAACAATTGCCATCCGAACAAGCGGCCTTTGCCGGAGCTTATATCCACGGACTTGCCGGCGACGTAGCGAAAAATAAAAAAACAGAAATGGGGTTGATCGCTTCCGATATTGTCGATTATCTTCCCGAAGCGCTCATGGACATCGGAGCTTGATTCTGTAAAATTAAATTATATTTTAACTTATCATTTAATCAGAGTAAAAAACTCAAAGATGAATAAACGAAAACTCTTAATGGGCTCTTTGCTTTTAGTTGCCGTATCCTCGGGCTTTTTGGTATACCCGCGCGCCGAACAATATTTTTATCGTCAACAAATGGAAAAAGAAAACATTGAAACGCTGCAAAAAATCACGTCGAAAGATGTTGTGACCAAGTCGGCGTTGGAATCAATTCAGGCGTCGGTATTAAAGCCCGTTATTCCGGAAAAAGCGTACCTGGAAGTACCGTTTTTCTGCCAGGCGCCTATGACAAATGATGCGAGTTGGGATATACACCACGCCAGTTGCGAAGAGGCGGCTGTATTACAGGCCGTTTACTATGACACGGGAATCAAAGAAGCTGATCTTGCAAAAGTAGACAAGACGCTTCAGGATATGATCGCGTGGCAGGAAAAGCATTTCGGCGTTCACAAGGATATTCATGCCGACAGTATTAAAATGCTGATGGTGGGATTTTTCGGGTACGATGCGGATGAGATCGCCATCATGCGTAAGGCAAGCATCTATGACATAAAACAGCAAGTTGCGCTGGGCTTTCCGGTGGTAGCGCCTACGTACGGGCGTATGCTGAAAAACCCGTTCTATAAACAACCGGGGCCTGAGTATCATATGGTTACCGTTATCGGTTATACCGAAGACCGTATTATTACAAATGATGTTGGAACCAAAAGGGGAAAGGACTTTTCGTACCCTTTGGAAATATTTAAAATGTCTATGGACAAAGAAGGAGCCGATGCGCTCGTCATCCGGTCCAAACGTACTATTCAAAAACAATAAATTTAATGAATTAGTGAAAATTTTTCTTGCATTCGTGAACCTGATTCTATATCTTGCCGTTGCATTTTTGTTATTTGAGAATCCACCTTTTAAACTTAGTCAATGCAATCTATTTTGTTTTTCACATTGAAAGTTCAATTAGACACTAAGAACCATTTTATAAATTTTTTTACATCGTACAATTAACTCGAACCCTGAACGACAGCCGCTTCAGGGTTCTTTTTTTATACCGGTATGAATACCAAAGAACTGATCAAAAACTTGCTTAAGAACTACGGGGAAAATCCCGACCGTGAGGGGCTTTTGGAGACTCCGGAACGCGTGGAGAAGAGTTATGATTTTCTCATGGGCGGTTATAAGATGAGCCCGGAAGAAATCATCAATTCCGCCGTTTTTGAGGAAGACATTAACGAAATGGTGCTGGTCAAAGACATTGAACTATACAGTCTTTGCGAGCATCACATGCTTCCGTTTTTCGGGAAATGCCATATCGCGTACATTCCCAACGGTAAGATTATCGGATTAAGTAAGTTGCCGCGTGTGGTAGATATTTTCAGCAGGCGTTTGCAAGTACAAGAAAGGCTCACACAGCAGATAGCGCATGCCATTCATGACGCGCTCAATCCGCAAGGCGTAGGCGTAATTATCGAAGCGCAGCATCTCTGTATGATGATGCGCGGCGTTGAGAAACAGAAAAGTTTAACGACGACCAGTTGCATGCGCGGCGTATTCAAAGAGGATAGCCGGACGCGCAGCGAATTTCTGACATTACTCAGGACCGGCACTCAAATTTTATAATTCAATTCATACTAATAAAAAAACCAACAGGAGTTGTACCATGGCCGACAAAGTTTTAGTTCAATATGAGGTTAAAGACCGTATTGCGGTTCTCACATTGGCTGATCCGCCTGCAAATACTTACACGCATGAGATGATGCGCCAATTGGATGAAGCCATATTGAAAGCGCGTTTTGACGAAAACGTCAATGTGATACTGCTGACCGGCCTTGGTGAAAAATTTTTCTGCGCCGGTGCTAACATTGACATGCTCAGCAAGGCCGATCCTGTTTGGAAATATTATTTCTGCCTTCATGCCAACGAAACCTTGCTTCGGCTGGAACAGACGCCGAAGTTGGTCATTGCCGCACTAAACGGGCACTGCGTCGGCGGCGGATTGGAAATTGCTATGGCAGCCGATATACGCATCGCACGTAAGGACGGCGGGATGATCGGCTTACCGGAAGTATCATTAGGCGTCTTGCCCGGCACCGGCGGGACACAGAGGTTTGGCCGCGCCGTCGGACGAAGCAAAGCGATCGAACTCATGGCTACCGGCAGAAAATTTTCGTACGAAGAAGCATTGGATATGGGGCTGATCAATTATATTTATGAAGGGAATAGCCAGCAATTCATGGAACAGGTGATGGCCTACTCTAAGCAATTCACCATACCCAACAAAGCGGCGATGGCCGTGGGCCATATTAAACGGTCGGTACAAACCGGTTTGGAAATAGGCCTTGAGCAAGGGCTGGCTGTTGAACGCGAATTACAGTCTCTCCTTTTCAAAAGCAGCGATGCGAAAGAAGGTCTCATGGCGTTTGTAGAAAAGAGAACGCCTAAATTCAGCGGAAAATAAAAAGCGGGGAAAAGTGCGCAACGACTCACGTATTTTTAATACGATGATACATATTATGAATTCTCAAATATGGTACCCGTCCATCGGATACCGAACGATGTAAAACACAAATGCACTAAATGAAATCATTTAGTGCATTTTTTTTTAATTTATTTTTCTAAGGAGGCACGACATTGCAGGCGACGATACAAAATTTAGTAACATTGCAGGGCATTGACACCAAGCTCGCAGAAATTGAAATGCTGCGGGGCGATCTACCGAAACAGGTTGAGAGCCTTAAAGCGGAGTTATCTGAATTGAAGGAAGAGATCCAATCCGATCAGAATTCCATCGAAGCTTTTAACAAGGAGAAGAGCGACATTTCCAACGAGCAGGCGCTTAACAAAGAGAAACTGACGAAATTCCAGGATCAACTTTACAAAGCGACGTCGAACAAAGAATATGAGGCAACCTCATCCCAGATTGAGCATTGCGAACAGGAGAACAACCGCATTAAGTTGCGCATTATCGAAATTGATTCGAAGGTGATGGAAATGGAAGAAGGCCTGAAGCCAAAAGTGGAAAAGCTGTCAACGCTGGAGGCGGATTATCAGGAAAGAGAAAACGAACTGAATATCAAGATCAGCGAGACTTCAAAAGAAGAAGACGGATTGAAAGAACGCAGAAATGCAATTACTCCGAAGATCCGGAAAGATCTGGTCAGCAAATATGAACGCATTCGTAAGGCCAAGAACGGTTTAGCAGTAGCCGCGATAGTAAAGTCGTCGTGCGGCGGTTGTTTTAATCAGATCCCACAACAGATCATCATTGAGCTGAAGAAAAAAGATATGATTCGCACGTGCGAATACTGCGGCAGGATCATATATTTGAACGATGCAGACTTAGCGAGCCTTGAAATGGGCGCCATGTCTAAAATGAGTTCATGACCAATTATAACATACCATGTTAGATAATACATTTTTAAAAGACCGTCTGGTGGTCATAACCGGCGGTGGAACCGGACTGGGTAAGTCCATGGCAGAGGCTTGTGCCGTTCGCGGGGCCCACATTGCTATTGCCGGGCGCCGGAAAGACGTTTTGGAAACCGCCGCGCATGACCTTTCAAAACACGGCACGACGGTAACGCCCATTACATGCGACGTTCGTGTTCCGGAACAAGTTCAAAACATGACGGATATGTTGATTAAAAAATTTGGAAGGATCGATGCGCTGATCAATAATGCTGCGGGAAATTTTATATGTCCTGCGGAGAATTTGTCCATCAACGGGTGGAATTCCGTTGTCAATATAGTTTTAAATGGAACTTTCTACTGTTCCAGTTCGATCGGTAAAACTATGATCAAAAATGGAGGCGGCACGATCATCAATATCGTTGCAACTTACGCATGGGCATCGGAACCCGGCGTGGTGCATTCTGCCAGCGCGAAGGCGGGCGTTCTGGCTATGACGCGCACACTCGCAGCAGAGTGGGCTAAGTATCATATCAGGGTCAACGCTATTGCGCCGGGCGCAATTCGCACCGAAGGGACGGATAAAAACTTGTGGAGTGATGAGGATCAGCGCGAGCGTATGAATCGGAGGATCCCCATGCGCCGGTTCGGCCAACCGGACGACGTGTCCAACAGTTTACTTTTTCTATTGTCTGATTATTCACACTATATTACGGGTGAAGTCATAACGGTGGACGGCGGGGGGTGGCTCGGCAAAGGTACCTATGAAATGATAGACGTGACAAAAGACTGAAAGAAAAATGAAACTCACATTTTACAAATTCTTCGTTTTGATATTGATGCTGTCTTTCGGCAGTAATGCTTACAGCCAGAAGATCGTTGCCAAGGTCAAAGTGATTCATGACAAACTGCAAGGACGTAATCTCGATCTTTTTGAGGGATTTGAACAAAAGTTAACGAGTTATCTGAACGACTATAATTGGTCTAAAACCGATGATCAGACGCCTCTGAATCTCGAGGTGCAAGTATTTCTGGAAAAAGTGATAGATGAAGGCGGCGCCAAAACCGTTTCAGCCACGATCTATTTTTCAAATTCTAAAGAATTACAATACTTGGATAATGGATGTATATTCGTTTTGAAGAAAGGGTACACTTTCTATCATAATGACAATGTAATCGATCCATTATTGAGCATTATTGATTTTTACGTGAATATCATGCTGGGCGATGAAATGGATACGCTTGGAAAATTTTTGGGGACAAACTATTTTCAGAGAGCCAAGAGCATTGCACTGCAATCCAAGGCGTTGATCGCTTATAATGCGAGAGGATGGGAAGACCGGCTTCTTAAAGCGGAACTGTTTTTGGATCCTCGTTATCTTGATTACCGCATCATGAAAGATTTTTTCTATGAAGGCCGGTTCAACTATGAGGACGGGGATATTACATTGGCGCGAAAGAACGTGTCGAAAGCGGTTGATCTTTTTCAAAGCCTCAAGGGAAAAACCGAAACCGCATATCACACCGAGCGTTTCATTCAAGTACATTACATTACTATCTGTAAGATATTCGAAAAATCAGGCGATACCCGCCTTTTCGACCTCATGATCGAGCTTGATCCGAAAAATAAAGATACTTATGTAAAATACCGAGACGGTAAATTGTAATCCTCCCATGCCGAATTCCAATCAATTCAAAATACTAGTCATTGAAGACAATGCCACTATGCGTGAAGGTATTGTTGAAGTGCTTAAGCCGCAATATACAGTGGAGTGCTCATCAAACGGACAAGACGGACTAACCCTGATCCGGAAGCAGTATTTTGACGTCGTTATCACAGATTATAAAATGAGCGCTTTGGACGGTATAAAAGTTTTGAAAAATGTGAAAGAGATTTCTCCTGAAACGGAAGTGATATTGATCACTGCCTTTGGCACAGTGGATATTGCCGTGGAGGCAATGAAATTGGGCGCGTCCGACTTTATTACAAAACCGTTTTCACCGGATGAGTTGTTACTCAAACTTAATAAGATCTTAAAAGTTTATCAGGAACGAAGGCTGTTTGTTAAAACAGACGAGGAGAATAAATATCTAAGAGAAGTAATCCGTGACAAATATAATTTTGGTGAGATCGTCGGCAGTTCACCGCGAATGAAAGACATTTATGAACTGGTCAGGAAGAGCTCGGAAACGGACAGTTCGGTTGTGATATTTGGGGAAAGCGGCACTGGAAAGGAACTCATCGCGCGCGCGATCCATTATAACAGTTCGCGCAAAGATAAACCGTTTATCAAAGTGAACTGCGCTGCGCTGACGGAAACGCTGCTGGAAAGCGAACTTTTTGGGCACGAAAAAGGTTCTTTTACCGGCGCGATCAAAACAAAAAAAGGCAGATTCGAATTGGCGGATACGGGAACGTTATTTCTTGACGAAATTGGTGACATCACACCGAATGTCCAGGTGAAATTACTGCGCGTGATACAGGAGCAGGAGTTTGAACGCGTCGGCGGGGAAGTAACGCTGCGTGTAAATACACGCATCATAGCGGCTACCAACCGTAATCTTCTTGACGGGGTCAAGAAGGGCGTTTTCAGGGAAGATTTGTATTACAGGCTTCATGTTATACCTATTCTGCTTCCGCCGCTGCGCGACAGGAAAGAAGATATTATACTGCTCACAGAGTTTTTTATTCATAAAATAGAAAAAGATACCGGAAAAAAAATAAAAGTAGAGCAGGGGATTCACGAAATACTCCAAAAGTATCATTGGCCGGGGAATGTTCGTGAACTCGAAAATATTATTGAACGTGCGGTGGCTCTTGCCGATCATAATACCCTGACTCCGGCCGATTTTTCAATGATACAAAATGCGGAACGGGAATTCTTGTTAAACCTTGAGGATGTCGAGTCGGCCGGGCTTGATGCTATGCTTGAACAAATCGAAAAATCCATGATTGAAAAAGCGCTGGACAAAAGCGGCGGCACTCGAACAGAAGCCGCACGTATACTGGGTATAAAGACAAGCGCGTTTTATTATAAACTGGAAAAATACGGCCTGCTTTAAAGCGTTTTGATTTGAGGTTTGAGATTATGAACCGGTGGTATTATCGTATTCGAAAGAGCGGCTTTTTTTTATTAGTACTGCTATTGCCTTATTCTATTTACGGCCAGATCCAGTCTGAATTTTCATCCCCATCTGTCATTGAAATTTTGCGCTTTTTGGAAAAGTCGCATCACGACGTAACTACTTTTGATCAGACAAAGAAAATGCTGACTGTACAATATGACACCCTCGTTCTTCATATCGACCGCATTAAACAGGCGGGTGACATCGGTTTCTTCGACCGAATAGAATTAAAAGGCTTACTCAAAGAATCCGAAGATATTGCAAAAAAGATTGTAAAGATCGATAACCTGATCCGCGCCCACGGAGAAGCGAACGAACAACAGATCGCCAAACTTGTAGAGATCATGGACAAAGAGATAAGCGACACGATTCGGGTGTTGCTATCCCGGAAGAACGATGACGATATCTCTTACAACGAGATGTCTAAACTGAACAAAATGTTTGCGGAAAAAGCTCCATTTCAGACTTACCGAATGAAAAAATTCGACATGCCGCTCGTTGACATAAGAATGCAGCGCAATGACGAGCCTGAAGAATTATACCAGAAAGCCGATTACCTGCTGGATCAGTCGGACCGTCTAACTGTGTATTGCAACGATCTCGATCGCATGATACTGTTTATTCGCGCAGAAAACGACTTGAAAGAGATCGTTACGCGATTTATGCGCTCGCGGGGGAATGAATTGAGCGCCGTTTCAGGAATTAAATTCTATTTCCCTGATTCCCTTGCCGCGCTTCAACGCCTGCCGCTTTCAAAAAACCTTGTTATGCCTTTTGACGATTACGGTACACTGATGGAACGGCTCACGGATGAAAGAGAAGCGGCCCAATCACGGATCAGGTTGTACACCGAAAAGTCCGAAGAAATCAGGGACATTGCGGATTACAAACATAAGATCTGGGAAAAGTAAACGGCTGCCTGAAGAACACGAAAGATTTTCAGCCTGAGCCGGCGGAGGGCTGAAGGTTTTTCTTATTTAGGAGTTAACCGGATCAGCACATTAATTTATAAAGCGAAAGGCGCATTGTTATGGCATACGATCAGGAATTAGCCGTCCGCATTCGCGGAATACTCGGTAACAAAAAAATTCGTTTCGAAGAAAAAGAAATGATGGGCGGCGCATGTTATTTAGTAAAGAAGAAAATGTGCGTTGGCATTATCAAAGACGATCTTATGGTTCGTCTCGATCCCGATATGTACGCCGAAGCGCTGATGCGCAAAGGATGTAGGGAGATGAATTTTACCGGCAAACCGATGAAAGGGTATGTAATGGTGGAACCCGCAGGCATGAAGAACGACAAGGAACTCGGATCGTGGATACAACTTGCGCTGGATTTCAATCCGAAGGCCAAAGCGAGTAAGAAGAAAAAGAAAAAACCCAAGTAAAGGAATCGGTAATTGGCGTTTCAGAAAGGATAGAACGAACGCTAAACAGACTCTCGGCGGATGTCATTCTGTAAGAATCTTTTTTGAATCGGTGATATTACTTTACTCAAAAAGATTCTTTCAGAATGACAGTGTTTTTTGTTTTCATATTGTAACGTGAAGAAACCATTGACAAATCGCATTTCAAGCCTTACCTTTTTCTAGTCTATTCATCTCAGTAAATCGTATTCTCAAAAAAAATACCGCCGGATCCTCCGGCACATTATTCATCACTAAATGAGGAGAATGCCATGGTTTCCATCTTATCGCTCTGGCTGCCGATCCTGCTGTCCGCAGTGGCCGTATTTATTGTCAGTTCGATCATCCATATGTTCCTTCACTGGCATAAAGGCGAATATCCGAAACTAGCGAATGAGGAGCAGGTGATGGACACGCTTCGTCCTATGAATCTGAAGCCCGGCGATTATATGGTGCCTAGAGCGGCGAGCATGGAAGATATGAAATCGGAGGCGTTTGCTGACAAGATGAAAAAAGGCCCGGTGCTGATCATGACGGTGCTTCCGAATGGGACTCCTTCGATGAGCGGAAATTTAATACAATGGTTTTTATACTCGTTGGTCATCGGAGTTTTTGCTGCATACGTGGCCGGGCGCGCGCTGACTGCAGATGCAACGTATCTTCAGGTTTTCCGCTTTGCCGGTGTCACGGCATTTCTGGGTTATTCGGCAGCGCTTTGGCAGATGTCTATTTGGTATAAACGGTCATGGACAACGACAATCATGGCCACCGTAGACGGTTTCATCTATGCGCTCGTGACAGCAGGCGTGTTCGGATGGCTTTGGCCGTAGGGTGGAAATAACAAATGTTTCGGTCTTATGTATTTGAGATTTGATTGTGATTTGTGTTTTGGAATTTGGGATTTAAAATATTGGTGATTTGTGTTTTGGAATTTGGGATTTAAAATATTAGTAATTTGTGTTTTTGAAATTTGGAATTTAGTACACTATGAAATTCGATCTGAACCAAGCTATTGAAATACTCGAGCGAACGCCGAAGATCATGGAATCCATGCTCTCAGGCCTTTCGGACGAATGGATCATGAACAATGAAGGCGAAGGCACCTGGTGTCCGTTTGACATCATCGGCCATCTCATTCACGGCGAAAAAACAGACTGGGTTCCACGAATGGAAATTATACTCTCCGATCAAACGGATAAGCGCTTCGAACCTTTTGACCGCTTCGCGCAATTCCAGTCCAGCGAAGGAAAGAACCTCTTACAGTTATTAGTGGAATTCAAAACGCTTCGGGCGGCAAATCTCGAGGACCTCCGGTCGAAGCGCTTGACCGCGAATGATCTCCAAAAAACAGGCGTTCATCCGGCATTCGGTGCGGTGACGCTCGGACAGCTGATTTCCACCTGGGCCGTGCACGACCTGACGCATATCACGCAGATCGCGCGGGTTATGGCGAAACAATATAAAGATGAGGTCGGCCCGTGGGTGGAATACCTGCGTGTGCTTCAGTCTTAGGCCGAGTCGTGGAATACCTGTGTGTGCTGCAATACTGAGATCAGATGATCAGAAACCTTCAGTTTATTGCTCTTAATACCCGGCGCGGCAATTTTTATTTTCCCACTTGCGGATGATGCTAATTCCGGACACAAACCTTGAAGGTTTGCCGCGCAGCCTTAGGAAATTTCATTTGACAAATACCCCGCCTCAGAGTACATTCCTCCGTCTATCAACGTTCTTTCTATCGTAGGATTTCTCGTCATGATCAATTTTAATAAGAAAATATTGAATAAACGCGATTGTATATTGTCACAAATGATTGCGTGTGCACGCAGTTTCGGTTATAGAGAAAGATCTGTGCCATCAGCGCGTCATGAAAATGAACGGTGTAAAATATGGGTAACGGCAAGGAACCTCCTGATCGGCAGGAATATCTCACAGAACGAAAATTATTAATAGAATTAGAATCAACTGCGGCCTCGACTTTTGATAAGGCCATGTTGACGCTTTCTGCGGGCGCGATAGGATTGTCTATCACATTTACAGAAAAAATTGCATCTAACCCTATCTGTAAGGAATTTTTATACACGTCTTGGTGCTTCTTACTTGTATCATTGTTGGCAATACTTTCATCATTCATAACCAGCCAACATGCACTGAGAGAGCAACGGGATAATTTAGATGGCAGGTATAATGAAATGGATTTTAAAGAAAAAACGACGTTTGCAATGGTAACAAATATACTCAACTGGCTTTCCATCTCTACGTTTACTATCGGCATCATATTTCTGATTATTTTTGCTATAAAGAATTATAAGAATTAAGGAGGCATCATGGCATCTGAGGAGAAAAAAGAAAATAATAAACTAAATGTTATGTCTGACGACCCAAACCTGAAAATGGGATTGGTTCCACCTAAGCAGCCTGCAAATAACATAGTGGAGAAGCCAGTTGAAAATAAACCAGTGGAAAACCAGCCAACACAGGAAAAACAGTCGGAAGAATAGAAGATATACTCTGAGGTATAACAAGCGGCTTCCTTGTACGCTGTGCGACACTTTTTGATTTTACGAAAGAGATTGTGGGGCGTCGCTCGCCAGTAGCTCGCTCACGGTTTGAGTATGTTCTTAATTAATTGTATTTTTCCCCGCGTGCGAGCTACTGCGTGTAGCCGCCGGGCGCTATGTGCCATGTCGCCTAACCAAGAAGACCTTTATATGAATATCGATAATCTTATAATCACTTTAAATCAAGACGCTGATCAAATTGCTTCATATTGCAAAACTTTAACCTCTCCTGAAATAAAAGTTATAACATTAGACATTTTTGTAATCGGTTCTGGTCAACGAACGATATATTTAATTGATGGTTTTCTTGATTCAATATTGAAAGGTAACTTTGTTTGTACTGCTCCCATTATTAGAATGAACCTCGATACTCTTCTCAGAATAATATTCATCATGAAGCATGGGACGGAAGAAATACTTTCACAATTTGTTGAAGGTAAGGCTTTTCGAAATATTAAAGATCAAGACGGTCGCAAATTGACCGATCAGAGACTACGAGAGTACGCGCGACCCCATTACAAGTGGATAGATCCAGTTTACGAACAAACTTCTGATTTTGTTCATTTGTCGAGCCGCCACTTCTATTCACACGTTACAATTGTAAATAGCGACATTAGCAATATACACTTTCGATATGGAAGACCAGCAATTGAGTGGATGAAAAAAGAAGATGTGTTTGAACATTGTGCGGCGATGCAAACAATTTCTAGTAACGTAAAAATAATGATTGAGAAGTATATTAAACATCGCCCGAACATTCACTTAGGGCGACCCATCGCATAACATCTTTAAAAAGTACTTTGTCTTGCGGCTTACACGTGCCGCTTCGCGACGCCTTTTGATTTTACGAAAGAGATTGTGGGGCGTCGCTCGCCAGTAGCTCGCTCACGATTTGAGTATGTTCTTAATAAATGTTATTTTTCTCGCGTGCGAGCTACTGCGTGTAGCCGCCCAGCGTTATACGCAATTGCAGCCCCGGTTAGATGTTTATTGAAATTAGCGAGTGTCTAATTATTCTTTCCAAAAGCATGCGTGGTGAGCGTGAGCGATAATTACAACATCCTGTATCATATTGATGATCAAGATCAAATCGTACTTGTGAGCGAGACATGGGATGCTTTCGCGTTAGCAAATGAAGGACACAATATTCTATCATCGCATGTATTCCGCCGCTCAATATGGGATTTCATTAGTGATCCTGCAACTGAGCAAATATACCGGCAGGTGTTGAAAACCATACGTAGTGGTCGGTCATTGCGATTTAACTTTCGATGTGATTCGCCCGCTCGTCGAAGGCTGTTGGAAATGAATATTGTTTCGGGACAACGGTCAACGGTTATTTTTAACACACGCACCTTGTCTGAAGAGATGCGGCATCCGCCCGCGATCCTCGGCCCTCGTAAACCTAGTTCCGATAAGTTTGTGCGTATGTGTGGCTGGTGCAAGAAAATCGATATGGGGAATCAGTGGGTCGAAGTTGAAGTTGCCATGGAACAACTGCGTTTGTTTGAGGAAGAGAAGGTTCCTTCAATAACTCATGGTATTTGTGGCGAATGCTACGGCAAGATGAAATTACTAATTGAATCTTGAGCCAAAGCCGGACTGCAATTGCGGTTGTCATTAAATGTGACGAAAAAGGATTTTTATTACTTACCAATGGAATTGATTAAAGAATGTGCTTATCGGGTTTACTCACATACGTCATGGTGAGCCCTTCGGCAGGGCTCAGGACAGGCTTGTCGAACCATGACCAAGTTTAGTAAAATCAGTCTTCGACTTCGCTGGTATGTAAAGAGTCAA
>WBUR01000032.1 GCA_008933615.1 bacterium
GGATATAACGCCGATTATGTCAAACGTGATTTTCAAGGGTATCGTGTGTACCGAAGTCTCACCGGGTTGGATGGGAGTTTTCAGCTGCGGGCGCAGTACGATGCGGTAGATACGCTTGGACTTCTGTCGTATCGATTTCTAAATAATAATTCAAATCTTGAAATTGCCGAGTTGAATTTCGGCACCAATTCCGGATTGCGATACAGCTTCATCGATTCCAATCTGACCAACGGACAGAATTATTTTTATTCCGTCACAGCCTACGACGCACAGCCCTATATCGCCGGGCCGGACAGTATGCTTTTTGACGGAAAATTAATTCTGAAACCCTCAGGCATCCCCGTGTCCCTCGAATCATCCATCTTGTCAAATACCGTGTCCGCCGTGCCGCAGAAACTAAGTTCGTCATTCCGCTACGATGCGATGGCCGATTCTTCTATGGCGCATCACGCCGCCGGTTTGTCCAGCGGTTACTTACAGCTTGAAGTGGTCGATCCCGATGTGGTCGTTGACGGATCCTATTCCGTAACGTTTCATTACTTACCGGATTCCGCAGATCATAAAAGGATTGTGTATAATGGAACCACACAGGCCGGTCAGATGGTGTTTGAAGTGCGCAGAGATGGAAATGTTTTAGCCCTTTCTTCAAAAGTAGACGATCCGCAAACCTGGATCGACGGGGGCAACGGAATTCTTGACATGGACGCCGATAGAAATCTGATCAACGGCGATTCGATCTTTGATGACCGATTCTTCAGCACATCCTATACCGTCACTTCGGCGAGCGCTCAATTTTTCAACACATCTATAATCGGTTCCCCCACAGAGATGGAACTGGTTGGAGTTTGTGAAGGAATATTTATAAAAGCGTATGGGCCTCCTTCGGAAGTATTAGCTTGGAGTTATACGAGTAGCACGGGAACGGGTTCGCGATGGATGACCGGCGTTAATCTCGGATTCGAACAATTTTCCGGCGGGTTGACCGTCGCTCCAAGTCCATCCGATACGATATTGAACGTCGATATTGTATTCAGTAATAACCCGAGCGGTTGGTCTACGGTGTACGGACATACGGGCGCTTTGGGTATTGTCAATGAGACCTTCCTTGCACCCTTCAAAGCCTACGAAGTGGACCCCAGAGATGGCGACGCAACGCCGCGTGAAGTGAATGTGGTTGTACGTGATGCAAATGATCTGAACGGCTGGTATCTCGATAATACGTTAGGCGGTGACGGCACCGGCCCTCAAACGCGCGTTTACACCACTATCACAAACAGGCCTTACGATAGCGGAACTCAGGACGCCGTGATCTGGGGACACAACCTTATTGAAATTCCGGCCATGTTCTTGTTTGACATGGCACCGATGTTTTATGATGGGTACACCTGGAACGAATTAGCAAAGCATGCCACACTTCCCGGAAGCGACGGAGGATCAACCATCACATTAGCTGAGCAGGACACGATCTACCGTAATATACCCGATGACGGTACGTTCCATATTCTTGCCAATCATGTCATCACAACCAACGACGTCTTCACCTACTCCACCACAGCTCGCACTGCGGCATCAAAGTCCGATGTTAAACGTGCACTGAAAGATATCAAAGTCGTACCCAATCCGTTTTACAAATATTCATCATTCGAAACGTCGTTCGATAAACTGATCAAGTTCACCAATCTCCCGTCATCGTGCACGATCAAGATATTCACCGTTGCGGGTGATCTGGTTCGCACATTGAATCATAATTCAGCTTCGGACAATGACCGTGTGAATAACCGCCCGTATGATGAAAGTTATTCACCCTCAAGCGATGCAACCTCGATCGAACGATGGGATTTGAAAACCGCTAACGGGCGTTACGTTGCCAGCGGCATGTATATCGCGCTCGTGGAATCTTCGGTAGGAAAGAAGTTGGTTAAGTTTGCGGTGATACAATGAAGACAACTAACCGCAAAGAGCGCAGAGAACGCAAAGAAACCTTTGCGCGCTTTGCGTCCTTTGCGGTTAAAATATATGCAGATGAGATATGAAAAAAGTTATAATCACAATTTTAATCCTCTTAACATGGATCAGCCTTTTCTCGACTGGTTTCTCCCGCACAGACGGAAAGAATAAGATCTCTCTGCGAAAACCTGACATTATCGATCTCGTCTTCGTCAACTACAACAACTGGTCGTACGTCATGCGCAATAACGGCAGTTATATGAATGACGGACTTGACAACAACCGTGGCGGCGGAGAATTTCCAAGAGGCAGCGGGAAAACCATTGTCCGTGCAGGAGGATTCTACATTGGAACCATCAAGAACGGCATTCCGGTTGTAAGCGAGGTCGAATACAACTCTGAATTTCAGCCCGGAAGAATTACCAATTCCCACGTTTCATTCGATCAGCTAACTGCGGAAGACCCGTCATTGCCGTCCCAAAAGGTTTATCTGATCGATCGTGAACACCGTACAGACTGGCCAGAGGACGCATTACACGATGCATTCGGTCGTCCGGCTCTGATTGCCGATGCGCAGACCTGGGCGGTGTTCAATGATCTTGACACCTCTCTCAATCAAGAATCTCTGAAGGAAAGCCTCGATCCCGGATTGGGAATACAGGTCACTTTGGAATCGTATGCTTTCAATGGCCCCAAGATCGGCGATGTTGTATTCATGCGGTATATTCTCACCAACAAAACCAATTCAGACTACACACAATCCTATTTTGGAGTATGGAGCGATCCGGATGTAGGGAATGACATCAAAAACGACCTTGTCGGAACGGACACAACTCGCGGTATGGAATATGTGTATAATAATACTAACGAAGGACCCGGTAATGATTTTTCTGTTGGATTTGATATTCTGCAGGGGCCTGTTGTCTATACCGCAGAGATACCTCCCCGAGACGCTTTAAGGTATCAAAACAACAAGAAAATTATCAGATATAACCCTAAAAAGAATACTTTTGTCAGTGAAGCTATTGCAGATGATCACATTGCCTTGGGGGCGGTATCTTCAGTGGCACATCTGTTTGGTTCAATTCCGACCAATGATGTCGGACGATATAATCTTATGCGTGGTGCTGATCAAACCATTGGAATCATGAAATGGGGTCCATGCGGGTTTGAGGATTATTTCATGTTTCGCGGTAACCCTCTCACAGAACAAGGATCGTGTGATGTTGCTGGTGATAACAATCCAATCATTATTGATTTTTATGGATGGAGAACTGATGCTCGAACCTTGCTGAATACCGGCCCTTTCACTATTAAAGCCGGTGAGTCGCAGGAAATATGGGTTGGCGTGATCGGAGCTAAGGGAGTTGATCGTTTGGATGCCGTGGGTAATCTTTGGGAAACCGATGATCTCGCCCAGTCGTTCTTCGATGCGGGATTTCCCGCTCCTTCGCCTCCGGAAGTCCCGAACCTCACGGTCACCCCGCTCGACGGAAAGACCGTTCTCACCTGGCAGAATAATGCGGAAGTATCGGAAGACCTGGCGGGTGAATTATTAGGTATTCGTGTCGACAGCGGATTTTCTGCTGATTATGTAAAATCGGATTTCCAGGGCTACCGTGTGTATCGAAGTTTGACCGGGTTACAAGACAGTTACGAACTCCTCGCTCAATACGACAAGATCGATTCTCTGGGAACCATCTCCTATCGGTTCCTGAATGCCAATAATAATATCGAGATCTCAGACATAAACTTAGGTTCCAATACCGGCCTAAGCTACTCATACACCGATTCCAATCTGACGAACGGACAGAATTACTTTTACTCTGTTACTGCGTACGACGCCCAGCCCTATATCGCCGGGCCCGACAGCATACTCTTCGACGGAAAATATATTCTGAAACCTGACGGGCTTCCAGTTTCATTGGAGTCCTCTGTTTTATCCAATGCGGTTTCCTTAGTACCTCTTAAATCCATCGCATCATCCGTGAAGAACATCAAAGTCGTCCCCAACCCCTTTTACAAGTATTCGTCGTTCGAAACGTCATTGGATAAGCTGATCAAGTTCACCAATCTCCCGTCATCGTGCACGATCAAGATATTCACCGTTGCGGGTGATCTGGTTCGCACATTGAATCATAATTCAGCTTCGGACAATGACCGTGTGAATAACCGCCCGTATGATGAAAGTTATTCACCCTCAAGCGATGCGACCTCCATCGAACGATGGGACTTGAAAACGGCCAACGGCCGCTACGTCGCCAGCGGCATGTATATCGCGCTCGTGGAATCGGCGGAAGGAAAACGGTTAATAAAATTTGCGATCATACAATAAACTAATCGGTGCGTCATGAAAAACACTACCTACATTATTTTTTCTATAATGATTTTTGCTGCGTGCGACTCCAAAGAAAAAGAGCTACCCGTAAAATGGAATGCGTATACATTGAATAATTCTGCACTGATCAATAATTACGTCCTATGCGTTACGGTTGATTCTGATGATCACGTTTGGACTGGAAATTTTTACGGTGATGTGACGGAATTTGACGGCAAACTGTGGACCCATCACACCACAACTAATCCTGCACCTTTTAACAGAACCGTCTATACCATTGCCGTTGACCACTTCAATACAATCTGGGCGGCAACCGATTCGGGATTGTTTCATTTTGAAAATGGATCTCTTCCTTCTATTTATTCCGGGTCACGCATACAAGATATTGCCGTTGCTTCGGATAACAGCATATGGACATGTACTCCCTATGTTAATAAGCTTGATCCCGAATACAATTGGACACCTTTTAATCTTTACGGCGACCACATTGCCATTGCACGTAACTCCTACGTGTGGCTGTGCAGCTATGGTCAGATTGTAGAGTTACGCGGACAGAATTCTGTGATCTATCGAATAGCAGACTTTGGCGTCCCCAATCAATATCTGCTGGACATAGCCGTCGATGATAATAACGTCGTTTGGATTGGAACGAACAAGTCCGGCTTAGTTCGATTCAACGGCACCGGCTGGGCCGTTTATGATACCGCAAATTCAGGACTCCCAAGCAACCAGATCCAGACGATCGCTTTTGATAAGGAAGATCATATGTGGATCGGCACCGATCTGGGCGTTGCATACTATGACAACACTCAATGGGTTGTTTACAATACAGAGAATTCAGGGCTTTCATCCAATAATATTACCGGTATCGCATTTGATAAAAAGAATAACGTCTGGATCGCCACTTTCGGCGGCGGTTTAAACGTATTCAATCCAAACGGTCTCTGACAGGATGACTTAAGATGCGGCTCAATACAATAAAGTTCGTATCTTTGCTTCTTATGCTGACTCTAGCCTGCGTCGCTGGATTTGGTATCGCACGAAGCGGAGAAAAAGGAAAGAATAAGATCTCTCTGCGAAAACCTGACATTATCGA
The DNA here is from genome assembly GCA_008933615.1 of bacterium. Lineage (NCBI taxonomy): Bacteria > bacterium. Next base: position 5,382 of record WBUR01000032.1, read on the forward strand.
TCTCGTCTTCGTCAACTACAACAACTGGTCGTACGTCATGCGCAATAACGGCAGTTATATGAATGACGGACTTGACAACAACCGTGGCGGCGGAGAATTTCCAAGAGGCAGCGGAGGAACTCTCATCCATGCAGGTGGATTTTATATTGGAACCATCAAGAACGGCATTCCGGTTGTAAGCGAGGTCGAATACAACTCTGAATTTCAGCCGGGAAGAATTACCAATTCCCATGTTTCATTCGATCAGCTAACTGCGGAAGACCCGTCATTGCCGTCCCAAAAGGTTTATCTGATCGATCGTGAACACCATACAGACTGGCCAGAGGACGCATTACACGATGCCTTCGGTCGTCCGGCTCTGATTGCCGATGCGCAGACCTGGGCGGTGTTCAATGATCTTGACACCTCTCTCAATCAAGAATCTCTGCAGGAAAGCCCCGATCCCGGATTGGGAATACAGGTCACTTTGGAATCGTATGCTTTCAATGGCCCCAAGATCGGCGATACGGTATATCTTCGATTCATTTTTGAAAACAAGACCAATTCCGATTATCCGCAAACATATTTCGGTGCGTGGTCAGATGCTGATGTAGGTTACTCCGACAATGATATCATCGGAACAGATACGACGCGCAACATGGAATATGTTTATAATTTGTACGGTGAGTATCTGTATAGATTTGAAGGTAAGCGTCTTATCGAAACACCCAACGATAAGGCTGTCGGATTTGATATTATGCAAGGTCCTATTGTTGAAGCAGCAGAGATTCCAACTCGTGATTTTCTTCGTAATCAGAACAACAAAACGATTCGCATTTACGACCCCGAACAAAATCGGTTCGCCGCAGAATTGCTTACGGGCGATCGGATAGCCTTAGGCGCCGTGACAACAACGGCGTTCACAGAGCAGTATGGATACTCGCCCACGTTTGACTATATGGACCCGACTGATGACAGAGAACGCTACGATTTAATTCGCGGCGTTCATACGCCGACCGGCACTCTGAAATCCGGTTGCGGTCTCGAGGATTATTTTGTGTTTCGTGGCAGACCATTCAACTTAGGAGATTGTGTCCAAATTCCAGATGGACCCCCAATTCCAGGCGAAGGTTCAGCGAACTGGCGTATCCTGATCGGCACCGGCCCTTTTACGATCAAAGCAGGATGTTCACAGGAAATATGGGTTGGCATTATTGGCGCTGTGGGACCCAGCCGCCTCAATGCCGTGGCCAATCTCTTTGCCACCGATGATATTGCTCAGGCTTTTTTTGACGCAGGCTTCCCCGCTCCGGCGCCTCCGGAAATTCCGAATCTTTCGGTTACTGCTTTAGATGGACGCGTCACACTCACCTGGCAGAATAATGCGGAAGTATCGGATGACCTTGCAGGTGAGTTACTCGGTATCACCGTTGCCAATGGATATAACGCGGATTATGTCAAACGTGATTTTCAAGGGTATCGTGTGTATCGAAGCCTCACCGGGTTGGAAGGAAGTTTTTCTTTACTTGCCCAATATGATAAAGTCGATTCGCTCGGCATCATTACCAACCGCTTCATCAATACGAATAATCATTTGGATATCGAGGATGTTAACTTAGGTTCCAATTCAGGCCTTGTCTATCATTATGTCGATTCCAATCTGACCAACGGACAGAATTATTTTTATTCCGTCACAGCCTACGACGCACAGCCCTATATCGCCGGGCCGGACAGTATGCTTTTTGATGGAATATATATTCCCAAGCCCGCAGGCTTACCTGTGTCATTGGAATCGTCCATTTTAGCCAATGCCGTCTCCGTCGTGCCTTTCAAGACGGTTGCTTCTACTGTGAAGAACATCAAAGTTGTGCCCAACCCCTTTTACAAGTATTCGTCGTACGAAACGTCGCTCGATAAACTGATCAAGTTCACCAATCTCCCATCATCCTGCACGATCAAGATATTTACCGTTGCGGGTGATCTGGTTCGCACATTGAATCATAATTCTTCGTCGAATAACGATCGTGTGAATAACCGTCCGTATGATGAGACTTACTCGCCCGCAGACGACGCGACTTCCATCGAACGGTGGGACTTAAAAACGTCAAACGGGCGGTACGTTGCCAGCGGCATGTACATCGCACTCGTGGAATCGGCGGAAGGAAAACGGTTAGTTAAATTTGCGATCATACAATGAAAACTATTAACCGCCTGCCTGCGCGAAGCGCTTCGGCGAAGGCAGGCAAAGGACGCAGAGTATTCACTGAACTACTTGCCATGATCTTTGCGTCCTCTGCAGTAAAAAAAATAAAAGATTTATTGTAAGTTTTTTGGCCTGCCTCGCACTTATATAAACAGGGAAATACAAGAAACAAAATTGGGGTTTCCAACCAAAAGCCTGTAAAAAGGCCTAAAATCGAACTTTTGTTCGAAGAGCAATCAAAGCTCAAAAAATCGCCGCCGCTTCTCTTTTTACTTTTGGGAAGGGGTAACAAGAGATGAGGAGAATTCCTCCCGCGTCCGCGGGGGGAATTCGGCGGTGATTTTAGTCCACGTTGGACACTTCTGCTAAAAATTCTCATCTAAAATCCTTGACTTTACATGTGAACTGTGCTAAGTTTTTCCCACACGTCAGTGTCGCCATTACACCTCATTTCGGCAACTTTAATCTGAATGCAATTGACTTTTTTTGACAAAAAAAGGTTATCTATCCGATGAAGCTTCAAATACCCTTTCTGATCATAATTTTTCTTGTTTTTTCCTGCGCATCATCCAAAGAAGCACAGGAAAAATACAAGTCTCTGGCTATCGAAAAATATAAGGAAAACGTGGATTACGTTTATAACGAAAGCAAGTCTTTCGTCCTGTGCGTCAATGCATCTAAACCGACGGCGCTCAAACCGCTGCACAGGGTCCGTTTTTTTGTCTATGACATAAAAAACGATGCGATTGTCATGGAGGAGACTGTGGTCGATGGAAGTGTTCGCTGGATCAATGACCATGCAATTGAAGTAAGCTATACGCTTGGTCTAGATTCCAAAGATCCTGCCGTGCCGCACTTCGGAACATATAAATTCGACGTAATTACAAAACAAAGAATATCAGATAAAGTAGAAAACTAATAATTTAGAAAGGGTAAGTCCCATGAATCAAAAATCATTACTGATTAGGATCTTTCTTCTTGCCGGCCTCGCGGTCACGTTATACATCATTGCCACCACGGATGTGGTTCGTAAGAAATATTCTACGGATACGGCGATCGATGCTAAAGGCGAAAAAGAGGGCTCGCGGAAAGAAGGGAAAAAATCGGATCGGCCGGACGCATACGCCGAATTTCAAAAACAGATTCGTACTCCGGTCGGATCGGACAAGTCGTCCTATGAATTAAATTACAAAATGATAGAACTCAAGAAAGCGGGCATTATTGATTATCCGCTTTTGTCGAAATCGTCGAAACGGCTGAGTAAAGCCGGCGCCCTAAACTGGGTAGAACGAGGCCCGGCCAATGTCGGCGGACGTACCCGCGGGCTCATCGTGGACCCGGCCGACGTCACAAACAGTACATGGTGGGCGGGTTCTGTCGGCGGCGGTATATGGAAAACAACCAACAAAGGAACATCCTGGGTGAATAAAACCCCTGATATCCCAAATCTGGCTACGACCGTGCTTACTATGGCAGCGTCTAATTCCGACATTATATATGCAGGGACCGGTGAGGGTTTCTTCAATGGCGACGCGATCGACGGCGACGGCATTCTGAAATCGACCGATCACGGCGAAACATGGACGCAGCTGGTCTCCACCGCCGGCGTGGCCAATTTTCAAAACATCAATCGTATCATCGTCAGTCCAAGCGATCCGAACATCGTTTTAGCCTCTACGAATAACGGTATTTACAAATCGACCAACGGCGGCACGTCGTGGACTACAGTCTACGGCCCCGCCGGCCGGGTTCAGCATATTATTGCCGACCCGGCGGATTTTGATAAACAATGGGCCACGATTAATGCAACCGGCGTCATTCGATCAACCAATGCCGGTGATTCTTGGACAAGTTCGAGCGGAATTACCGGCGCAGGCCGAATGGAAATCGCTATTGCGCCTACTGATCCGACGCGTTTGTATATCTCAGCCGAAGTTGGAGACAGTTCATTCTTATATGTCTCAGATGATGCGGGAGTGAACTGGGAAAAAGTACTGCCAAAGAATTATCAACATTGGCTTGGCAGTTCGGCCGGAACCCAAGGATGGTATGACAACACCATTGCCGTACATCCATACGGAAAGGATACGGTTTTTGTTGGAGGGGTCAATATAAGCAAGTGTATCATGTTAACGGGCTCCTCGCAAAGCGTTGGACTATTAGGTATTGATACTATAGGAACGGGCGGTTTCTTGGCTTTTACCAATTTCGGGCTAAGTTATATGGGCGGCGGTGTTGAAATAGGGATTAACGAAGGATTTGGAACTGCCACTGCATCCAATTTAAATGTCAACGAATTTGTTTCTGTCCAGTTACGTTTTGGTCCGGGCAAGACTCAGAAAGCACACCAAGACACGACCGAATCACAAGGCGCAGGCCAGATTGCCTCACAATACCATTTCAAGAATTATGTAGACATTCCATTTGAAGTATGGGATATTACAAATACTCAACAGTTAATGGTCTCATTTCGGGATGAAAACCGAAACGGCCAGTTTGATCTTTCGCCTTCCCCCGCGGACGGAACTTATAGAGAGTATCTGTTTATTCACGCTGTACCTTACAGCTCTACAACTCCTAATGCCTTCATTTCCGGTCTTTCCGGCTGCAAGTACAAAACAATATATGAGATCGGTCCAAGTTTGCCTGATGGAGCTACTTGGAATCCCGGCTCCTTGCCGACAGCGACTATGACCTTTAATTGGGGAAGTATCGTGTTGCGTAATGATTCACTGGTTTCAGTAAGTGATCCGTATGGCGCGTATGGCGGCGCAAATGACAACGTTCATCCGGATCATCACAATCTGGTGATTATTCCTATAGACCAGGGAACCAATTCTTTTGCGATACTCAATGCCAACGACGGGGGCCTGGCTTACTCGTCCAATGGCGGCAAGACCTGGGGTATCGATCAGAATTCGATCTTCGGCTATAACACGACTCAATTCTATGGCGTCGACAAGAAACCGGGCGGCGATCAGTACATGGGAGGCACTCAGGATAACGGATCGTGGTTATCTCCGATCAACCCAACGTTCACTTCCAACTGGAGTTTCAAGATCGGCGGAGATGGGTTTGACGCGGCTTGGCACTATACCAATTCTAATCTCGTACTTGGAAGTTTGTATGATAATCGCATTTATAAATCATCGAATGGCGGCGCGAGTTTCGTCCAATCCACGACGGGTTTACTGGATGTGAACGGAACAAACAGCCCATTCATTACTCAGATCGGCCGCTCCAAGATGGAACCCGATATTGTCTTCACGACCGGGGGCAGCGGCGTGTGGCGCTCTACCAATTTCGGGTCCAGTTGGGCGCTGTCATCGGGTATCAGCACGGCAAAATGGGGATGGATTCCAAACGGCGCAACGTTTGTGGAAATCTCGGTCATAAATCCTCAAGTTGTCTGGGCGGGAAAGACGATGAGCAGTACTGCAAAAGTTTTTGTCTCTATAGACGGCGGAGTTACTTTTACAGAAACCGCCAGTTATCCGACCGCCTCGTGGCGACTGAGCGGGATGGCCACTCATGCAACCGACGATAATACCGCGTATGCATTATTCTCTGTTTCGAAACAGCCGAAAATTCTGCGCACGACCAATCGCGGCCAAAGCTGGCAGGATATTACCGGATTCAATGGAAGCAGTACCACGAGTACGAATGGTTTCCCTGATGTCGCCACGTATTGCTTGCTTGTCATGCCGCACAATCCGAACGAAATATGGGCAGGCACGGAAATCGGGCTCTTTATCTCAACAGATAACGGCGCTACATGGAACTACGCCAATAACGGATTGCCCGCTCTCGCGATCTGGGAAATGTGGATTGTAGATCAACAGGTGGTTCTGGCTTCACACGGACGCGGTATCTGGAGCGTAGATATTCCTGCAATTCCATTCCCGTTGACGATAACTCCGGTGCTTAACGGCCTTCAGCAAAACGGCAACACCGTGCCGATCAGTCTGACCTACCGTTCTCTCTACGATTCCACTGTGGTGCGCGTCGACAGCGCGGCCTATCAAACATTGGCCGCCAACGGCGCCACGGGCAACGATGTGGTCAATTATACGGTCACGCAAACAAAGAAGATAACCATTGAAGTTTGGTCATACAAGAATGGCGTCATTTATAAATCCAACATAAGGTCGCTCAACGTCGCGCTGGCCGACGTAACGCCGCCTGTATTGACTCTTGGCGCATTAGCTTCGCCTGTGGTCAATGTCGTTCGCTTTGCCGTATCAGGAAATGAAAACCTTAGTACTGCATCGCTTGCAGTCAACAGTTCTTCCGTGACCCTGACCAAACAGAGCAATATATTTTTCGGAACGTATGCTCTTTCATCGGCCGGCAGCTTAAATGTAGTGGCCAATGGATCCGATTTGAATTCAAACGCAGGCACTGCGATAAACAGAACATACAACGTGTCGCCTTTATCGAAAGCGACAACCTTTGCAAATTACAAGGTCAGCGGCAGCGGAGACGGTTACCTCTTGATGAATCTGGCTCCCGCCGAAACTACACCGCCAAACTGGATGATGATCGGCGAGTCGGTCGAGATGCTGGTCACCGGTTCCAATAACGGCGTCAATGTAGAAGCCAACTACACAGGTGCACTTGAGGCATTGAAGTCACGTTATGCCGATTTTGAGGATGCTAAAATCGGACTGTATGAATATGCCGACGGCTCGTGGAAGCATACCGGCGGCGAAGGCGTTAATGGAAAAGTAGCTGCGCTCTTCAAAGGCAGCCGAGTAGCTGTATTCTACAATCCGGACTACGTTTACGTTCCAAAAGAATTTACTTTAAGCCAGAATTATCCGAATCCGTTCAACCCCTCCACGACCATTCGTTACGAAGTTCCGAGCGAAGGCCGTGTCGTACTCAAAGTATACAATTTACTCGGACAGGAAGTCCGTACTTTGGCCAACACAACTCAGGGCCGCGGCGTGTATCATGTCCAGTGGGACGGCAAAGATCAGATGGGCCGATCAGTCGCTTCAGGAGTTTATCTCTACCGGCTGGAAGCGGGTAACATCGTGAAATCGAAGAAGATGTTATTCATTAAATAATCGAATGTGCAAAACCGAATAAATATGAATTAAACTGATAATAGGGAGTTATGAACTATGAATAAAATAACTTGGATCACGGCGTTCCTCTTCGCGTTGGTTATCGGCTGCGGAGGCGGAGGAGGAGGAAAAGAAAAGCTCACGCTAACGGAAGCTAATGATCTCTTCACCGCCGGGACATACAGTGACGCTTTGGAAGCCTATGCGGATCTTATATCGAGCGAAGGCGCTCCGGCTATTGCCGGCGCGGCCTGGTGCGCGATACGCCTGGACAACTACGCGCAAGCTGACAGTTTCTTCACCGCCGCCGGCACGGTCACGCTTAATGCTGACGGTTATGCAGGTTGGAGCTTTGCCAACTGGGCGCTAAACAATGCAACGGATGCGATAACGCATGCCAATTCAGCTCTGGCCGCAAGCCCGACTTTCACTCTGAGCCTTGACACGCGCGTAACGGCCGCTCATCTCGTCTGGATACAGGCGAGCAGTTACCTCCAGCTCGGAAATAATACGGAGTGCTTTAATAAGATAAAAATATTAGACACAGGATACGTGATGCCGACAGGAACTTCATTTGAAATTGCCAATGCGCTCTTGCTGAAATTGCAGTCATTAGGCGTGGCCGTAGCTTCGTAGATTTAAATTCTCATGTAACAAGAACCCCCAATCCTGAAAGATCGGGGGTTTTTTTTTAAAGATTATTCTACAACAGCGCTTGTTAATTTATTTTGATTTTACATCGCAAAGAGCCGTATTTTGGTACATACAACCCTAAAGTATTGCAATGATAAGAACATTTTTTTCTCTGCTATGGTGTTATGCTATTTGGTCACCATCTGTTATTGCCCAATCGGAAATTAAGGTATACGATAAGCAAGAAGTGATTCAGGCGCGGGCAAGCTGGTTCTTATCACGCCGCACGGTCAATGCAGAATTCCCGGCCTCGCATTATATGCAGATCCGAAAGACCGTTGCGGATTTTGAAAAGAACCGTTTATCCAAAAATACTAACACTACCAATTCCGCATGGTCTTCTTTAGGGCCGTCCGCTATTGTCAATACAGGCTACCATAACTATACCGGCCGCATCATATCAGTCAACGTCAGTCCGTTTGATACGAATATCGTTCTTATCGGAACTGCCGGAGGAGGAATCTGGAAAAGTACCGATGGAGGATTTAATTGGTCTCCGCGATCCGATGATCTTGGCTCGCTTGCAGTCAGTTGTTTCGCGCGTCATCCCACAGATCCTGATGTGATTTACGCCGGTACGGGTGAACCTAGTTTTGTCGGCAGCGCCATTGACGGAATCGGCGTGATCAAATCTACCGACGGAGGCGATTCTTGGACCGTCACCGGGACGCTCGGCATTATTCTAACGCATATCGCCGGCATTGCAGTCAATCAAAATAATCCGAACATCATTGTAGTTGCCAACTACTACAACAGCGCCGACCCCGTCACCAACGGAATCTACCGCTCCACCAATGCCGGCGCGACATGGCAGGCAACGAATGCTTCAGGCACCGAATTCCGGCCTTCAAGCCTCGTTGGCCATCCGTCGAATAACGATACTCTTTACGCGCTTATGGGGCGAACCGTTGTTCACAACCAGAACGGATTTTGGAAATCAACCAACGCCGGCGCGTCATGGTTTTTGCTCGCCAACAGTGCGGCGCAGGGTTTGCCCGATCTGAAAAATCAAGGCGGCAAATCGGTCATGAGTATTTGCAGAAACCAACCGAATTTCATGTATGCCATTTTTAGTAACAGCATTAACGGAGACGATGAACTGACCGGCTCTGACAGCGGCTTATTTAAAAGCACCAACGGCGGTCTGACCTGGACAAACGCCAATTTACCCGATCAGTCATCCGGCGGTCTTTCTTTTTTCAACGGACAAGGTATGTACGACATTTATGTAGCAGTACATCCGTCCAATCCAAATATGGTTTATGCCGGCGGGATCGATATGTATCGCACAACGAACGGCGGCGGCAATTGGTCAAATATGACCGATGGGTATGTCATAACAAGAAAATTTCATCCCGATCAGCAAGCCTTTGCCTTCAATCCTCTTAACCCCAACACCATCTATCTCGCAGGGGATGGCGGTATAATGAAATCATACAACGGCGGACAAAACCTGATCGATTTAAATAATGGCCTGCAGATCACACAATTCATCGGACTGGCCGTGGCTGCGCAAGACACCAATCACGTATTGGCAGGCTCGCAGGACAACGGGACGGAATTATTTACAGGTAACATGCAATGGGATTTTGTTGCCGACGGCGACGGCGGATTTACAGAAATCGATCCTGTAAATTCGAATATACAATACTCTCAGCGGTTCCATGTTGCGCCTGAAAGCTTCTCGCAAATAAAGACGACCAATGGCTGGCAGTCTTTATCCGGTATTAACACCGGATTAACTGCAAGTGACCGTTCGGAGTTTTATGTTCCATATACCTTGGATGAAAATGTGCCGACGAGACTTTACCTCGGAACATTTCGGGTATATCGAACGGTAAACAGCGGGATTACATGGACGGCGGTAAGCGGCGATTTGACCGACGGCAATCATACGATCACGGCCATACGTGTTGCGCAAAATAATTCAAATTATGTTTGCGCCGGAACGTTTGATGGACGTATCTCTTTGTCAACAAACGCGGGAACCACATGGACAACATTAAGTTCTAATGCTCCGCCCCAGCGGCCGGTAAGCGATATTGTTTTTCGGATGACGGATGAAAACACTTTTTATGCGGCCTTTCAGGGATTCGCACAATTAGGGCAGGTTGATAATAAAGGCCATGTATGGAAAACAAATAACGCCGGAATATCGTGGACCAATATCAGCGGCAATCTGCCCGACATTCCGGTGAATGCGCTTGCGCTCAATCCCGGCGACACATTGGATATCGTGGCAGGAACGGACGTCGGGATATTCAGAACAACCGATGGAGGCGCGTTGTGGACGCCGTTCAATAACGGATTTCCTTCCGGCGCATTCGTGATGCGGCTGGTGGTAAATCATAAGACCGGTTTATTGTTTGCATCCACCCACGGGCGCGGCGTATTCAAGACAAGATTATTCCAACCTGCATTGATAGCGACCATTAATCCGTCCAAACCTAATGAGTCTCAAGCGATAACATTGTTTGCATTTATTCCGGAATTGAGTTCTTCTGCCACGCTTTATTACGGAACGAACGATCTTTTGGCAAACGACTCAACGTCGATGAGTTTCGACGGCATCAAATTTACCGGACAAATACCTGCGGCCTACGTTACTGAAAAAGGATTGTGGTATCGGGTCAAAATAGAAAACACGGCAACGTCTTATTACCCCTCTGAGGCAGGACGCGCGCATATCGCGGTTAATGTAACTCCCTCAACCATCGCAGCCGTAAGAAACAACAGTGTTTTCGCTCAAGGCTTAATTCCGGATACCTGGAATACTTTTTCACTTCCTTTCGAAACAAAAGTATCGCTGACCAAAATATTCGGGGCGCAAAGAAGCAACAAGGACGGCGTTCCGACCAACTGGGCCGCATACAGTTATAATACAACCGGTATTTCGGAACTAGTGCTTAGTTCAAACAAAGGCTATGTTATTCATCATACCTCGTCGTCTCACGTTAAGATCACTCCGGATTCCGGAGCGACAAATGATATCAATTTTTTCAATTCATTATTCCTCAAACCCGGATGGAATTTTCTTCCGTGGCCATTTGCATTCAGCGCTCCTATAAACGTCCTGGACCCAACTAAAATCGGAACGCTATGGACGTTATACGAAAACAACTGGTCGCACAGTTCTGAATTTCAGCCCTTCGCCGGTTATGCCGTCTATAATAAGGCCGGCGTTGATATCCGCGCCAACAGTGTACTTAATTGGAATTCCATAGCGGCGAAAACAACTGCCTCTGCCTTTCCCAGAATTCAATTTAAGTGTAAAACAGAGAATACCGAAGACAACTACAATTTCATTGGGATGGATGGCCAAAGCGCTGACGGTATTGACATGCAGGATGAATTCGAACCGCCTCAATTCGGCAAGAGTGTCTCATTGTACTTCCAAAATGAAATGGATGGGATGGTTAGGTTATCGTCGGATATTCGGCCGGCGAGCACAACCGGCCATGTATGGAACATGCGCGTTGAGAATATGACGAACGATGCATGGATCAATTTGTCCTGGGAAAGACAAAATATGCCCTTGTCGTATAAATCCGTATTAGTGGATATTACGCACAATGTATTTGTAGACCTGACTGAAGCGAGCGACGGTTATTCATTCAAAAATGAGAATGAAAACGTTTTTAAGATCATCATGGGCAGCGCCGGTTATGTAGAAACAAAAACACGTGAAATTCAGGCAAAACTTCCCTGGAAATTTGTATTGTCACAGAATTATCCGAATCCGTTTAACCCTAACACGATGATCCCGTTTGATCTGGCTAGGGGAGGTATCATTAAACTCAGGATCTATAATATCCTGGGGCAGGAAGTAAGGTTACTCAAGAACGAATTTCTGCAAACGGGTTCTTATGCTGTGCCCTGGGACGGTACGGATCAGCGCGGAATCTCTGTTTCGAGTGGAGTTTATATATACAGGCTCGAAACATCCGGCTTTATTCAAAGTAGAAAAATGTTGTTCATCAAATAAGAAGCAGGTGGTCATGAAATATAGGATCGGTATATACATATTACTCCTCATGCTTATCGTATTGGGATTAAACTGCGAAAAACATCCGACCGGAAGTAACGACGAGCCGTTGGAATTTCCTGATTTTCCCGAAACGCCGGAATGAGTTAGAATTATTATTACAATCCGGTAACTAGAGTAAAAAAAACCCGTACGTTCACACGTACGGGTTTCACAAATGACAAAAAATGTATTGACTACTTCACTCTCTTGATCACTCCGTCTTTAATCTCAAAATTTCCAGGCCCTAATTTGAAGACATTGCGTTTCCTTGTTGTCGTAGCCCCGGCCGCATTTTGTCCCCCGGATGCCATAAAATCAAACAGAGCATTCACTTCAGCGTTCAGGTTGATCGTTTGATTCATCTTTAATACGGTATACCCTTTTTCAGCCCAGGCCGTATTTTCACCGGTATTCACGTCTTTGAATTGTTGTTGTCGCGCAACAGATTTATCCTGCATCGACTTCCATTCTTCGGGCGTGATTTTCTTCAGACCTTTTAAGGCATCGGTATTATAGGATTTATCCTGCGCAAATAATACTTGCGTGCCCAAAATGAAAAACAGAAATACCGTTACGTACTTTAAAATATTATTCATAGTTTTCTCCGATGTGACCGTTGTTTCTTAAATCTACTCACGGTTTCATTTAAAGTCAAATGCAAAAATCTGCTCTCGAATCATACATACCGCCGCTCCCAAAATCAGTCTTGATTTATCGTGCTATTTTTTTTATCATAATACACTTAAACTTTTTCAGAACACGTAAGGAAATATCATGCAGCTTCGCGTGGCCAGCATTACAGACCGAGGCCTGAATCCCAACCGAACGCACAACGAAGACAGCCTTCTCGTGGCTGAGCCTCTTTTCATAGTTGCTGACGGCTTGGGCGGAGAACTCGCAGGTGAAGTTGCCAGCCATATGACGATCGAAAAATTCAAAGATTTTTTCGAAGACGCTACGCGCGAGAATGGCCTGACGCCTGAGGGAGAACTCAAAGTGCTCGAGCGCGTGGTTAAACGGGTGAATTCAGTCGTACATGAAGAAGCCCAAAAACCGGAGTTCAGGAACATGGGCTCCACGTTGTCGATTCTGTATTTTTACATGGGCGAATTGCTGATAGGCCATGTGGGCGATAGTAAGATCATCCGGGCGCGTAAAGGCCTTGTCGAACAGCTGACAAAGGATCAAAGCATCGTTCAGCAGATGATCGAGAAAGGCGTCATCACGCCGGAACAGGCGAGGCGCCACCCGATGCGAAATGTTCTTCTGAGTTGTATTGCACACAAACCTGACGTCGATGTGTTTACGCGTGAATCCAATGTTATGAATGGTGATTTTTATTTGATTTGTTCTGACGGAGTTTCGGAATATCTGACGCAAGACAAAATAAAGGAACTCAGCGAAAGCGGCCAATCGCCGGAAGAGGTCTGTCTCGCCATAAAAAACGTCGTTTTTGACGGCGGCGCCATGGATAATATGACGGCCATCGTTATTTTTGTCGACGCGCTAAATGGCGCAAAAAATTAACCCTCCTTTTTTCTCTCCTCCACAATTTTTTTCAGCTGTTCAATATCGTTCAAAAGCTGCTTCTGCTTTTGTGACATTCGATACACATAATAAAAAATTAAAATCCATACGACTGCAAATGCTGAGAACAAATAGGGCATGTTTTCCATTCTTTACTCCGTATTAATAAGATCATTTGAAATTAAAAATGTCAGAACGTCACGATCGTCGTTTCCGGAGGATAGTACCTCGTGTATACGATATCGCTCAACCGGATCGCCTCTTTGCAGTACGGATCCACTTTTGCAGCCGCCAGCGTTTCATCTAATACCGCGATGGCTTCCTTCCATGTTTTGGTTCGATTGACAGAACTGATAAATTCGTTATAATCTTTTTTGTCATTATCAAAAACCGCATTCATGAATATTTTTTCATCTTTGGGCATAATGAGCGACTGCAGCAATACTAAATTGTCAGACTCTTTTAATGCCGTAAGTTTGATGGCGCTGGTATCGTCTGAAAAACTCTCAACCAATTCTTCCCGGATAAATTCACCTGTAACATCGGACGCCTTTTCGATCTTGGGCGTTGTTATTTTTCTTCGCGTCAATACCATGTCGGGATTGGTCTTGGGATTTTCGCTCATAACAGGCGCTCTGAGCTGATCCGTCGGTTCCTTTTTTGTTTTTTGCGATATGATCTGATGAATATCGATAAGTTCGCCGCTTTCGTCGTTCTTCAAGACCTTTTCAATGATCACGTCCGTGGTATCTTTTAACTTTTCTAGCAACGGTTTATCAACAGCGGTCGGCTCTGCAGCAAATGAAGGTACGGCATTCTTTTCTTTCAGTATATTAAACCGGTTTAACACCTGGCGTAAACCGTAAATATTGATCTGATCGCTGCCAAGTTCTTTTTCAATATTCAGCGCAACCTCATAATCCCTCAGGGTGCGGTCGTTGAAAGCTTTCATAAGCAGAGCAGTCTCCATACTTTTGGAATCTTTGCCCTGCAGGTCGTTAATCTCCTTCATGATCAGCGCAGAAAGTTTCAGCACGTTATCCGGATTACCCTGGCCAAACAAACTCTGATTGATCTCGGCTATCAGTAGGCGCAACTGGCCTTTGGTCAGATGGGTTATGTTCTTTGCATGCGCATATTTTTCAAGCGCATCGGGATAATACCTGAATTTTTCAAATTCGCGGAATTGAATGACGACATCCGTCACGCTTCTGGCAGACACGTCCTGATAAAGCAGCTTTTCAATGGTAGCCAGCGGCATGATAATATACTCTAATCTGACCAACAGCGTATCTTTGATAATTTTTTCAATGTCGCTCTTTGGTATGAAAAAATTCTTTTTGTGTTCGTCTATCAATGCATCGACGCATTTGATCACCGGGTCCGATGTGTATTGGATCCTGCTGCTCTCCGCCGTCGACAGGATACGTTTGCGTTCGTCGTCGAAAACTTCCTCGTAACGCATCGTGAAAATCTTTCGAATCACTTCGTCGGCGTTCTTGCGGGTTAATTCATAGTACGACCATCGCGACTGCGACGGGTTGATCTTCATGTGCAGCTGCGCCATGACGGATTCTATGATCGTATCGAACATACTCATTATTTCAGATGGTCTTTTTGATTCATGATAAAATAAGATAACGTTTCCAGTTCCATCGCCGTATTTTCCTGGCGAATAACAACGTGATTAGGCAGTTGGAGACGCTTGGGTGCAAAGTTGAGAATACCTTTGACACCGGCTTTGTTGATCCGTTCCGCAACAACTTGCGCCGCTTGAGCCGGTATGGCCATAATTGCAATTTCGATATTCTCCCGCTGGCATTCCGACTCGATCGTATCAATATTCTTAACGATCAGCGATTTCAGCATCTTTCCGATCTTAGCGGGATCGTTGTCAAAAACCAGTTTGATATGAAAACCGTGCGCTTTGAATTCAGCATAATCTATCAGAGCCGATCCGATATTGCCGGCGCCAATGATAGCGACATTCCAGTGGCGGTTAAGCCCGAGAATACCGGCAATGTGCGTTTTGAGTTCCTGTGTATTATAGCCGAGACCCCGCCGGCCGAAATTTCCGAAAAATGAAAAATCCTTTCGAATCTGGGCTGACGTCACCCCCTCCAGTTTTGCAAGTTCTTCTGATGAAATATTATCAATGTCCTCTTTGATGAGTTCATTCAATGTGCGATAATATTTCGACAGTCTTTTGACTGTGGATCCCGAAACCCGCATTTGTTTTTTCTTTGGAGGGCTTTTTTTTGCTTTTTTCTTGGTTTTCATAAGTTTACTCGCCTTCGTTATCTGTGGCTTCATCTTCTTGAATACTTGTAATATCGGAAATCCGATCATCTTCTTTCAGTTTGACCAGGCGAACACCTTGCGTATTTCGCCCCATCGTACGAATGTCGGCCATTTTCAGACGAATGACCATACCGTTTTCGGTAATGATCATCAGGTCTTCATTGTCCACTACTTCCCGAATGGCGATCATTACCCCTGTCTTGTCTGCAGCTTTCATCGTGATAATGCCCTTCCCGCCGCGGTGTGTGATGCGGTATTCAGCCACTTCACTGCGTTTGCCATAGCCCTTATCGGACACAACAAGAACCGTTCCGTTCTCACGTTTGAGCGTCACCATGCCAATGACAAAATCTTTCTTGCCTAGATTTATTCCCGTAACACCACGCGCAGAACGTCCCATTTCGCGAACGTCGTCATTCTTGAACCGGATGGCAATGCCGTCTTTAGTTCCTAATATGATATCCTGCTTTCCGTCGGTCAATTTCGCCTCGACCAAATCGTCTTTAGCTTCGATGGTGATGGCAATAATACCGCCTTTGCGCGGATTGCTGAATTCGGACAAATTTGTTTTTTTGATCGTGCCTTCTTTTGTTACCATCACAACGGAGAACTTCTCATCGAATTCTTTCACGTTGATGATAGCGCGAACCAGTTCGTCCGGCTGCTGCTCGATCACATTGGTAATATGTTTACCGCGCGCCGTTTTACCGACCTGCGGAATTTCATATACCTTCAGCCAATAACAGCGGCCTTTGTTGGTAAAGAACAGAATATAATCGTGGGTCGACGCAACAAAAAGATGCTCAATATAATCATCCTCTTTTGTTGTTCCACCCGCAACGCCTTGTCCTCCGCGTCCCTGCCGGCGATACCCGCTGACAGGAAACCGTTTGATATAACCTTGATGGGAAATGGTCACCACCATTTCTTCTTCAGCGATCGTATCTTCAAAGTCAATATCTTCTACTTCCTTTTTGAGAATTTCCGTACGACGTTCGTCGCCGAATACTTTTTTGATCTCAGCCAACTCGTCTTTGATGATCTGCATACGTTTCGGCCGGCTTTTCAGAATACTCTGCAGTTTCTCTATCAACTTGATGACTTCTTTGTATTCGTTTTCAATTTTCTCCACTTCCAGATTAGTCAGGCGCTGTAACTGCATTTTCAGAATTTCGATCGCCTGAATCTCGGAAAGTTTGAATTTTTTCATCAAACCTTCTCTGGCAGTCAACGGATCTTTCGCTTTCTTGATCAATGCAATTACCGCATCGATATTTTCAAGTGCAATTTTTAACCCTTCGAGAATGTGCGCACGTTTTTCTGCCGCTTCGAGTTCAAATTTGGTTCTACGCAAGACAACCTCATGGCGGTGTTCGACAAAATACTCCAGCATCTGCTTCAGGTTAAGCACCATTGGGCGGCCGTCTACCAGCGATAACATGATGATCCCAAACGTTGTTTGCATCTGAGTATGCTTAAAGAGGTTATTCATGATCACCTGCCCATTGGCGTCACGCTTTAGCTCGATCACGATGCGCATGCCGTCGCGATCCGATTCATCTCTCAATGCGCTGACGTCTTCAACTTTTTTCTCGCGAACTAAGTCGGAAATTTTCTCAATCAGGTTAGCTTTATTAACCTGATAAGGCAGTTCCGTAACAATTATGCTGGCGCGTCCGTTTTTTGCAGTCTCGATCAGCGCGCGTGCACGAACCGTGATCTTTCCTTTACCTGTTTCATAAGCGGACTTAATGCCGCCGGTTCCGTTGATAATACCTGCCGTCGGAAAATCGGGCCCTTTGATATGCTTCATCAATTCTTTGATCGTAATGTCCGGATTATCGATCAGCGCCGCGCATCCGTCTACTACTTCGGTCAGGCAATGCGGAGGAATATTGGTCGCCATTCCTACGGCGATTCCTGCAGAACCGTTGATCAGCAAATTCGGTATGACCGACGGCAAAACGGACGGCATGGTTAGCGTGTCGTCGAAATTGGGTACAAAGGTGACAGTGTTTTTCTCAAGATCGCGCAACATTTCCTCGGCGATTCGCGAGATACGAACTTCGGTATATCGCATGGCCGCCGGAGAATCGCCGTCCACCGATCCGAAATTACCCTGCCCGTCGATAAGCGGATAACGAAGCGAGAAAGGCTGCACCATACGAACCATGGTATCATAAACGGCACTATCGCCGTGGGGATGGTATTTCCCAAGCACCTCTCCGACGATACGGGCTGATTTTTTATAAGGTTTATTGTACGCAAGGCCGAGTTCATTCATTCCGTACAATACGCGGCGATGCACAGGTTTCAGTCCGTCGCGCACGTCCGGAATGGCGCGCGATACGATCACCGACATAGAATAGTCGATGTAACAATCGCGCATTTCCTCTTCGATATTTACCGGCAGAATTTTTTCAATCGTTGACATTAATCCGTTTGCTCCTTTTATATTTTATTTTTCTCAATTATTGATCTCCATAACTGTATGAAATCGTTCTGGCCAAGTTCTTCATCCAATTTCTTTAATAACTGTTCTATCTTTCCATAGTTTAATTTTTTTCTCTGGATATTGACTATGGACTCCGCGTCAGAAATATCTTTTAACCGTCCTGCAAATATCTTTTGCGCAATAAGAAATTCCGGGGCGATAAAATTTGTTTCATATCCATTTTTTACAATTTTTCTTCCCTGTGCAATGGCTTCCGACTCAAACCCCGTATCCCCAAAAATCAAATCGGCCGTGATTTCACTTTCTTTATGCCGTAGGGGCATGACCCAAGCTTTCATAACAAATTCTTCAATATTATTCTTGTCAACCGCAAAGTCTGCGGGCAAGACATCCAGAATTTTTCTGTAACTTTCCGGTCTCATCGCGACGGTAATATCAATATCTTTTGTAAATCGGGCTTCTCCGTACATGAGTACAGCCTGACCGCCGGCTATCATATATGGAATTTTTTCTTTGTCAAAAAACTGTGCCAAAATCCTAATTATTTCATCCATACGCCACAGAATATTTACGCAACCTGGCTTTTAATTGCGCCATTTGACACTTGTGCTGAAAATCAAATTCACTATCTCTGTTTTTTTTTAAAAATTCAGGATTACTCTGTAACATCCATTCAAACAACATTTGACCAATCTCTGACCTCTTGTCATAAGACATTTCAGAATATTCCCGATACTGCCTTTCTCTCTCCCATTCGTGAAAAAAATTCCACGCTGCCTGTCGTTTTAGATATTGTTCTTTGTTCATCCGCAATCATACCTAGTTTATATATCCAGGTTTCTCACATACTTCGCGTTGTCTTCGATGAATTTTCTTCGCGGCTCCACGGCGTCGCCCATCAAAGTCGAAAATACGTGATCGGCCGTTGCCGCATCCTCAATTGCTACCTGCATGAGCACGCGTTTATCCGGGTCCATGGTCGTCGACCATAGTTGCTCCGGATTCATCTCTCCCAGACCTTTGTATCGTTGGAGATATACATCATCTTCTTTAGCGCCCCATTGTTTAAGAAAGGCTTCTTTTTCTTCATCATCAAACGCGTATTTTTCTTCTTTGCCCTTTTTAAGGCGATACAGCGGCGGTTGCGCAATATAAAGATTGCCGTTCTCGATCAGCGGGCGCATGTGCCGGAAAAAAAACGTGAGCAGCAGCGTGCGAATATGCGCGCCGTCCACGTCGGCATCGGTCATGATGATGACTTTCCCGTAACGTAAATTGGCTATATCAAAATCGTCGGCGCCAATGCCGGTCCCGATCGCGCTGACGAGAGTGAGAATTTCATCGTTGGACAACATTTTATCCAAACGCGCTTTTTCGACATTGAGAATCTTTCCTTTCAAAGGCAGAATCGCCTGGAACTTACGGTCGCGGCCTTGTTTGGCTGAGCCGCCGGCAGAGTCGCCTTCGACGAGATACACTTCGCAAAATTGCGGATCGGTAATGGAACAGTCGGCCAGTTTACCGGGCAGACCGGAATTTTCAAGCGCATTCTTCCGGCGCGTCAAATCGCGCGCCTTGCGCGCCGCTTCTCTGGCGCGCGCGGCCATCATGATCTTGTCAATAATTTGTTTTGAAATACCGGGATTTTTTTCAAGAAATTCTCCCAGGCCGTCTCCGACCGCCGATTCCACAATGCCCTTCATTTCGCTGTTACCAAGTTTGGTCTTAGTTTGACCTTCAAACTGCGGTTCGGCCACTTTAACGCTGATGATAGCAGTCAAGCCTTCGCGCGTATCGTCCCCGGTCATGGTAAGGCCTTCTTTTTCCTTGATCAGATTATTCTTTGACGCATAATTATTCAGAGTACGGGTAAGCGCAGTACGGAAACCTGATAAATGCGTTCCTCCTTCGACCGTGTTGATATTGTTAACGTAACTGAACACGTTCTCCGTATAGGAATCATTGTATTGAAACGCGATCTCGACGGGCGTGCCGTCCTTTTCCATCGAAATGTACACGGGTTTTTTCATGATCGATTGACGCGATTCGTCCAGATATTTTACGAATTCAGAAATCCCGCCTTCATAATGGTATTCTTCTTTTTTCTTTTCACGCTTGTCCTCTAACGAGATGCGAAGATTGGAATTGAGGAATGCCAGTTCACGTAACCGGCCGGAAAGCGTTTCAAACGACCATGTGATCTTCTTAAAGATAGTTTTATCCGGAAGGAAATCGACTGTCGTTCCGGTCTCTTTGGATTTGCCTATTTCTAACACTTTTGAGACCGCTTTACCTTCTTTATATTTTTGTTGATAAATTTTTCCATTGCGGCGAACCTGAACTTCGCACCATTCAGTAAGCGCATTCACAACCGACGCGCCGACGCCGTGCAAACCGCCGGAAACTTTGTAGGTGTTCTTATCAAATTTTCCGCCCGCACCTAACACGGTCATAACAACCTCAACAGCGGGTTTCTTCTCAGTCGGATGCATCTCCACCGGGATGCCGCGCCCATTATCCACAACCGTGATGCTGTTATCATCATTGATCGACACATTGATCTCGGTGCAATAACCCGCCATCGCTTCATCAATAGAATTATCCACAATCTCGTATACAAGGTGATGAAGGCCGCGTATGCTCACATCGCCGATATACATTGCCGGACGGCGGCGAACATGCTCCAGTCCTTCAAGAACCTGAATATTTTCTGCTCCGTACTTATCTGCCTTTTTCGCTTCTTTTTCTGAAACTGCCATCTTGAGTTGATTCCTTTATTAATAAATTGACTTAAATTTTCAAAAATAATTTTTTGCCACAGAGTTCACAGAGAAATTCTTTTTATACCGTCTACAAGCCGCTTTTCTCCGAAATAATTTGCTGTGTTAATTTATCTTTCTCTGTGCCCTCTGTGGCAAAGGGTATTTTGTTTAACGTGGTCATCATCTGAAAATAATCTCTTTCACCAACGTTTCACCCAACGCATCATTCAGCCTCTGTTTTATCATCTGCTTCTGATAAAATAACTCCTGCCTCCACACACTGCTCGCCACTTCAATAAATAATACACCGCGTTCGATTTTAACCGCGCTGGCGCGCTTGCAAAAAGTTTCGCCCATAATACGTTCAAATTCTGCGAGTACAATCTGTTCATGTACACGGTTGTCGATGCCCAAGCTGCTGAGCAGTTCCTCAAGAGCGCCCCCAACCGTTTTAACCGAGGTTTTACTCATTCCTGCCTCATAACATGCCCATTTTCGACCGAAAAGTAGCGGATTTTTTTTTGTGTGTCAAACTTCATACCTTCGTCGGCGCTGGTTAAAAAAACCTGTCCGGCATTTTCGAGGTAGTTCATCAAGTGCTTTCGTCGATCCCAATCCAATTCAGAAAAAACATCATCGAGAAGTAATAAAGGCTTCTGATCCAGGCGATCGGCCATGTATAAGAACTCTGCAAACTTTAAAGCGATCGCCATAGTCTTGAGCTGGCCCTGCGAACCATAATCCCGGATACTTTTCTTGTTTAATAGCAGTACTATGTCGTCTTTGTGCGGACCGAACAAGGATAATTTCCGCTGTATCTCCCGTTCCCGCCCGGAACGCAATTGCTCAAGAAATGCTTTCTGAATTTTTTCCGTTGACCCGGCCTCAGTCCAGCCGTCTAATTCTTCCGAACCGGCGATGGAAGTTTTGTATTCCATGTCGACGGTTTCTTTATCTGCCGCGATCTGCCGGTAAACCTGTTCAGCCAATCCTGAAAATGACTTGAGAAAATCCATTCTGCGCAGGATGATCGTCGAGCCCGTTTGCGCCAGTTCTTTATCCCAAACATCCAGATTATCCGGACGAATAACCGGCGAATTCAATAAGGCGTTTCTTTGACGCAACGCCTGTCTGTATTCCTGAAGATCCTTCAAATACACGCCGTGCATTTGCGATAAAGCGATATCGATCCATCGCCGCCGGTTTCCGGGTGAACCGGATACGATCTGAACATCCTCAGGCGACGAAACGACGGATGGAAATTTTCCGACGAGTTCCGACAAGCGGTCGAGCCGTTTCTTGTCGATCAGAACCGATTTGCCTTCCGTACGATGACAGATCGCGCGCGCATTCATTTCCAAAGAACTTCTATGAAACCTGCCCTCGATATCAAAATAAGGCATTTCAAAACGTATGGCCGTGGTGTCGTCCTGCGTCTTAAAACTCCGGGACAAACAAAGAAAATAAATCGCTTCTAAGACCGAGGTTTTCCCTTGCCCATTGTGGCCCTGAATGAAATTGATACCTTCACAAAATGATAATTCAGCCGATGTATAATTTCTAAAGTCATTAAGCCGTAACTGTGTAATTTGCATCAGACCTAAATGGAGTCGTTAATCGTTCAAACGTACCGGCATGACCAGCATCATCTGATTTTCGTTTTCCATCTGGTGCGAAGGCATGATAATGCCCGCGCTTGTGGAATTCTTAAATTGGATCACCACTTCCTGCGTGTCCACATTATTGAGCGCCGCAAGAACAAGCTGCGAATTATATCCGATCTGCAGATCCTCGCCTTCGTATTCCGCCTGCAATTTTTCCATACCGGTATTCCCGCCGTCAATATCCTCTGCGGAGATCGCTATATTTTTTTTGCTCATCGCCAGACGGATCTGGTGGGTGATCGGATTGGCAAAAATGGAAACGCGTTTGAACGCGTCCGCTACCATGTGTGTATCGGCCGTGAGTTTCTTATCGTTATTCGCAGGAATGACGCGTTCGTAATCGGGATACGTTTCATCCAAAATGCGGCTGTACAACTGCGTGTCGCCCATGTCAAAACGGATATGATTTTGTCCGATATTGATATTCACCACGTCCTTGATGTCCTTTGCAACTTCGGTCAACGCTTTAGTCGGAACGATCACGTTGGTTTTTTCTTTGATCGTAGATTCAAATTTGCTGTACACCATTTTGGCCAAGCGATGCCCGTCGGTGGCAACGAGACGGAATTCCTTGTCAAATATCTGGAACAAAACGCCGGTCAGCGCAGGCCGCAATTGATCTGAAGAGACGGCAAACGTGGTTTTCCCGATCATACGCGATAACACTTTGGCGTCCATTTTGAGCGACCCTTTTTCATCGATCATAGGCAAAGCAGGATAATCGTCGTCCGATTCACCTGACATTTTATAATCGCCTTTATCGCACTTGACTGAGAGTTTAAACTGCGGATCGGAAGAAATTTCCAGCGGAATATTGGGCAGGTTTTTGATCAATTCGCTGAACTGTTTCGACGGCACCGTAAGGCTTCCCGGCTGTTTAATGTCAACCTGTATCTTGGTTGTGATCGACACGTCCAGATCGGTTGCCGTCAGGTGCAGAAAACCGTCCTGCGCCTTGAACATGATGTTACCCAGCACCGGCAAAGTCGTTTTGGCAGGAACGACACTGATGACGCGTGAGAGTCCTTTACTCAGATCAGCCTGTGAAACAGAAAACTTCATGTTACTACTCCTACGTATTGATATGATGATGTGCTTTGGATGCGTTCTTTAAAAAACGACCTGCCTTAAAACGATATGATGTCTATAAAACCTTGTAAAATCGTCATTTTTCAACGGCTGGCAATGTGTTTGTAAACTGAAGAGAATATGTTTTTTTTGGCAGAAATTCAAGTGAAAAAAAGGCGAGAATTGGTGGTCTTGTTTACCAATGGGTTTTCAAACCTTGTTGGTTTATTTATTTCATTGTTACCATTTCCTCCCCGGCTGCGACTTCGTACCCCTGCAACCAAATATTCATCTTTCGACCAGGGTTCAACAGCTTTAGCACAATTTAGTCCCTAACACAGCGAACAGAAAACCCGCCTGTCTTAACGTAGTTGTGCTTATACACAAGGGTGAGGTCGTAGTACATGCTACGGTACCGTGCGTATGCTGCATCGTACTCCGTAGCCGACCACCAGATACCTCGGTCTCCAATGTGATAGAATGTACCAGAGTTGAGACGGGCGCCGGCGGGTAGTGCTGTGAAACCAGTCGCGTTGGTTGCTCCTGTGTTGGGACTTGCCCAATGTTCAAGTCCAACTTCTTTGAGTTTGCCAGCCGCGATACTGTCGCCGCCCAAACATGTTGTCAAGATATCCCATTCGGAATCACTCGCCACGTGCCAACCAGCAGGAGCAATATTGTTACCGCTATTCACGGCATACCAATTGTAAAGATGCCCGTATGTAGAAGCGTTTGTATCATTATTATCATAATTGCAATAACCGCCGGTTGCCATAGTAGCCCATTCCATATCATCGGTCACTTTAGAAATTGAGTCTCCATTACGATATCTAGTTACATTCAGATTTTCAACCATCCATACTTGTGTGCCTATAGTTATCGTACGGTAAACATTTCCGTCAATGTCAATAACTGTGCCATCCCTTGAATCATCGCTACTGCATGCGAAGAAGATAATAGCTGAGGATAGGATAATTAGTAATGTCCTTTTCATGAAAGTTTCCTTTAAAGATTGGTGTTTATTTTGATATTGATTTAGATGAAATAGCGCCTGTTGCCGAAACTCCTCGCCACAAACCGGTTTTTATCAATTTTCCTAAGACACGATCTTGAGAATGAAGGGTTGAAAAAATTGAATATGGAAAAACCATATCAATAAAAGTGCTTTTAACATGATGTGTTCCTCCCTCAATAGATATGTTTAGTAACAACATCTCTATCACTTATTTTATTCTAAACACGAACAGGCCGTTATTAATGCCATATAGTTTTGCGCCAGAATTATCAATGGCTTTTAAAACCTTAAATTCTTGATTGTTCGCAAGAATTGTCCACACATAACCACCGTTGTTTGATTTGTAGTCTTCATATAACGCTGTACCATACAGGGTCATTGAATTAGTGGGATCTATCTGCAGAGAAGGTATATACAAAGGATCTGATAAATTCGAAGATATATGTTGCCAGGTAAAGCCGGCGTCAGTACTCCTAAAAAGACCGGAATTCCAAACGCCCACCAAAAAGCATGAAGGTTGGAGCACAATTATTCTTCCGACTCCATCACTAGTTGGAATGGAGTCTAATTTGATCCATGTCAATCCATCATTTGTACTCTTATAAACTTTGCCAGAACCTGCACCAATGTATATGTTATGTATGTCAAATGGATCAAAAGTGAGAGCACCAAATGCGCGAAAATCATTGTTGTATGTGGCATTGCTCCATGTAAAGGCTCCATCTGTGCTTTTATAAAGCGCCGCATTAGTATAACCAGTCGCATAGCCATATAATACATTTGTGTTATGAGGGTTAAGTGAAATATCTGCCACCCAGGTTTCACCGTCAAGGAAAATGCCGTTGCTCATCTCTTGCCATGTATTTCCGCCATTAGTGCTTTTCAAAATGCATGTGTTTGCACCATATCCACCGGAAGCAGTATAAATAATGTTAGGGTCTACAGGATCAATGACTATGTCCCGAAAGTTCCATCCAAACTGCCCTACGATGAGAGTATCCCATGAATGTCCGTAATTTGTACTCTTAAAAAGTTTTCCGTAATGCCCCGAACTAAAATCAAACTGGCTTCCCGCGAAGATTATCCACGGGCGCTTGGGGTCAATGGATACAGATAAAATATTTTCTCCAACCAATCCCAGGGACTTCCATTCTCCAAAGACGGCTGCGGTATCCCCGAGGCAGGAATCGGTCTTACATGTATCGACTAAACAAGAATCAATGGGCATTCCTTCACAGGGATCCTGATTATCTTTTTCCTGGCATCCCCAGAAATGAAATAGGTTCAGGCAAAATACCAAGGCAATGCCTAATGCGAAAATATTTAGATTTGACTTAAACATGATAGAGTTGTGGTCTAACAACTAATTAACGTAGTGAAAAAAAGAGCAAAAAACGGGTGAATTCTTCGCTACAACTCATTTCCCACAAACCACGACAAAATCCTTAGACGTATCGTCTAATTTATGTTCCTGGAAGTCGCCAAAAAGATCCATAATTTTGAACCCGGCGATATGCAATAAATGTTCTATTTCATAACGATAAAAATAATGCAGTGGAAAAGTCCATGTTTCATCGTGCTTCCCGTCATCATCATCCCAGATAAACCGCATGGTTGCATGATTGATTTGCCGAGAAGGCTCCGGTTTGACAGAAATGACCCTCTGAAGCCTTTTTCCTTCTTTCCAGAACCCATCAAATTCCATAGTCGGCTCCAAACCTTTACTGCATAATACCGGATCGGGAACAAAGACATCCCAAATGAAAGTTCCGTGAGCCTCTAAATGAGTTTTAATTCTACGTAATGCGGCCAACCGATCTTCACCATTGAGTAAGTGCGACATAACCCTGAAGGGCGCGACAATGAGATCGAATTTCATGTTCAATGAAAAATCACGCACATCCGCCAGATTAATTCTATGATTTTCCGAAGCAGGAATGCGCAGGTGAAGTTGATCCAGCATGGTCTGATTGACATCTATGCCGTAAATATCCACACCTTGATTTAGTGCGTCTGCAAAGAGTCTTCCGGTTCCGACGCCGACCTCCAAAACATGCCCACGCGAATTTTTCATTTTTGTCAAATAATAATCGTGATCCACTGAGGTTCGAATGGTATCGTAAATCACGTCATAGAAACGGGCAACAAATTCAGGGTAATGGTTTTCTTTACTCATAAAACTAAACGTTATGGTACTTTTCAGAATACCAAATCACAAAAATAAATTCCAAGCATCCAAACCGCATGATTGACGCTTGATTTTTTGGTCATCGTATTATTTGTTATTTGGAATTTTGAAATACGACCCATTTGAATTTAATATTGACTGATGGAATATATTAACCTAAATTTCATGCCGCAAGACCTCTTTCATTAAGACCCATTCTACTAACTATGTCGAAATTCGGCTCCCTTTTTCTACTCATGATCTGTTTCGTTTCCCCGTCAGCGTTCGCCGCCGGCGACTCACTGAACGCAGACCGCATCATTGAAAAAGCAAAAGATGCGTCCATGCAAGCCCGGTTGAAATCGTATAAACTGAAATCGTATACGAAATCTTTTCTTACGGTATTCAACACGGAAAAAAATAGAAACGAAACAGAGGCGGTGACGCTGGTTCACTCCGACTTATATTGGAAAAAATCAGAACGGCGAAGGGAAATTGAGACGGCTTACCGGCATATTCACAAACCCAAATTTGTCGAATACGACGATTTTGATTTTGGAATGATCGATGACTTCAGCCAAAGTAAGATAACGGTTAATAATACGTCCGTCGTGGGCCCGTTGTCTAAAGGATCAGAAAAGTACTACCAATTCCAATTTCTGGACACCGTTATCGAAAATGGACTTCCGGCGTACCGGATACAAATTACTCCCAGAACAAAGCATCAGCCTCTCATGGATGGCGTACTGATCATCAGCTCCGAATCCTACCGTCTTATGGCTGCCGACGTGTCGTTTAATAGCGGCGTCAAGCTGTTTCCCCAACCCCGCTCCTTTACGCTTCATCAAACCTTCTCCTTACACAACGGAATCTATTGGATTCCGGAAAACACGGTGTGGCGTTTGCAGTTTGATATTTCATTTCTTGGGCACCACGTAAAAGCGGAATGGTATAGTATTTCAAAAGTTTACGACTGCGAGCTTAATGCTGTCATCGAGGATCATGTGTTTTCAAATCGCCTGATCGAGCGCGCGTCGGATGCGCGTTATAAGGACTCAACATTCTGGAATAAAAATCAGATCATTCCTATGACCACGGAAGAAGAAAATGGGTTCTGGCAATTGGCCTTTTTGCAGAAAAACAAAAAGATTATCTACCCGGATCTTGAGAGTTTTGAACTTAAACAGAGGCAGGAAAATATACGTTGGGGCTTCAAATTCTTGCCCGATTTCAGGTATAACCGGGTTGAAGGTAGTTTCGTCGGTGGGGAAATTCAGCTTAATAATATTTCATTGAAGCGTTATGTCCGCGGGCTATCCCTCAAAGGTAAGTTCGGATACGGATTCATGGACGATCGTTATAAATACACCGGCGAGATCCGGCAGTCTTTCGCATCGCGCGTAGTGACCGTCGGCGCGCGTTATTACGACGACATCGCCTACAGGGAGATAACCGGAAATGTATTGACCAACAGCCTGACTGCGCTTGCATACCGTTACGACGCGTTCAACTATTATTATGTCAAAGGATACGAAACATTTGTAGAGGTGAAACCGCGGCATAATTTTAAATTGGAATTTAATTACACCGACCGAACGGACAGTTCTGCCCAACGAAATGCCAAATACGCGATGGTGGATTTCTTATACAAAAAATTTGATCCGGTCTATCCGATCAATACCGGACGTTTGAGAAGGCTTTCGGCAACCGCCACGTACATGATCGGGCACGGGACGGGCATCGTATCCCGCGGGATATATTGGATCATCGAAGGAACGGTGGAATATTCCGATCGGAGTTTACTGAAAAGTGATTTTGATTTTACAAAGTATTATGCAACGGCACGGTTTCACTACCCGACAACACGGCGAGGTTCGCTCGACGGAAAGCTATTTGCCGGTTACGGAACGCATGAATTACCCCAGCAATATTTATTCGATCTGTACGGAGGCACATCTCCTTATGCGCTGAGAACCGTTGATCTGCGTGAGTCGGAGGGTAATCACTTTCAGGGTAATTATATGGCTGCTTTGGCGGTGGAACATAATTTCGGCGGCGAATTGCTGGAATATACCGGATTGCCGTATTTAAAAGACGGGCATATCGATCTGATACCCACATTTGGGATCGGTTATGTTGAATTATCCAAAGGCACTTTTACACATTTGGTGTATCAAAACCTTCAGGATTTACGCCGACCTATCTTTGAAGCTGGATTTGCGTTGGGTGATATTCACCGATTTGCCCGCGTGGACTTTTCCTGGCGCCTGAATCAACGTAAAGCGGGAACGCGTAATTTTGGAGTACTGTTATCCGTGCTGTTACAGAATTATTAGTTTTTTCAATCTTTACTTTGAAACGCTGTTTTTTTAAACTACTTTGTTTGAATTCAAAAACCAGTCTTTTGCCTCTCATATCAACAGTGTTAACGTCTTTTGTTTAAAATTTGTCGCTAATACATGTACAAATTTAACTTAACCGAAGGAGATTCTATGGAAAAAAGACTGAGCGGGCAGAAAGCGCTTGTAACGGGCGCCAATTCCGGTATCGGCGCCGCTGTAGCCCAAAGACTTGCTGCGGAAGGCGCGGACGTGGTGATCAATTGGCTGTTCAATGAAGACGCCACCAAGGAAGTTACAGAAAAGATCAAGAAGGCAGGAGGCGGCAAGGCCATCGGCATCAAGGCGGATGTTTCCAATGAGGAGCAGGTCGACGCAATGTTTAAACAGATGTTCAAAGAGTTTGGTACGATCGATATTTTAGTAAACAACGCCGGAATTGAAATTCATAACCTTCTCGAAAATGTAACCAAAGCCGAGTGGGATAAAGTGATCGGCGTTAATTTGACCGGTAATTTTTTATGTTCCCGCGCGGCGGTCCGCCAATTTCTAAAAAATGAGAATCGGCCTCGTTCCCGTTCGCGTGGTAAGATCGTGAATATTTCATCCGTTCACCAGGTGATCATGTGGGCGGGTTTTTCTTCGTATTGCGCAACTAAGGCCGGAATTAATTTATTTGCCCAATCGGTTGCACAGGAATACGCCGAGAAGAAGATCCGTATCAACAGCGTCGCACCGGGCGCTATCAAAACGCCGATCAATCAGAATGTGTGGAGCGATCCCAAAGGCATGGCCGATCTGATGACCAAGATGCCCTACGGCAGAATGGGAGAGGTCGAGGACGTCGCGGCGGCAGTTGCCTTTTTGAGTTCGGATGAGGCGGACTATATCACCGGAACGACCCTGTATGTCGACGGAGGAATGTGCCTGTATCCGGAATTTCGATTCGGCGGATAAAATTATAAGCTAATAGATATCTCTCATGGCTGATGAAGAAAAAGATATGAATCCGGTTTTGCCGGACAATGAGTTGGAAATTCCTAACGGTTCCACCAAGTATGAAGAGGAGGAACTCGGCGCGTATCTTCATCTTAAGATCGAAGAGAAACAACAGCCGGATAGAAAGCTGGAAAAAGCGATCATCCCTGATGCCGTTAGGAAAAAGAAATTCTGGAAGCGTTTTCACACGCAGAGGAAAGTGTTTGCGTCGCGCACAGCGGAGTTCCTCAAAGACAGCCGGAAAATGTTTTTGGTCTGGTTAATTATTATCGGGATGATCCTGATCACATTTTATTTTGAATGGGACAGAGGCATAGCGGGCGGTTCGATCGTGATCTTTGGTATCTTATCCAGCGCGTTTTCCTGGCTTGCGGCCGGATTATTAAGCCTCATCGGCCTGATCCCGTTCGTCGGGCCATTACTGGTAACGATTTTAAGTTCCTCGCTTCTCTGGATCATCAATGGCTTGGGTTATTTTGTTTCCGTCGTGGCGATCAAAGCCGGCCATGGAAAAACGGTGTTAAACTACCGCTTGTTGGTAATTATTTTCTTAACGGGCTTGGTCACCGGATACGTCGTGGCCAGAATAATTCAATAGCTTAACCTCAAAGGCTGTATGATCCGTTCATTCTTTTTTGTTGCTGTGTCATGTCTATTCACCTTGTCTTGCGCACCAAAAAAACTGGTTACCGAAGAATCTCTGCGAACCAAGGCCATGAAATACGCGCAGGAACTCATCCTCATCGATACTCACGTGGATACGCCTTACCGACTGCGGGAAATAATGGAGGATATTTCGCTGCGGACAGCGGGCGGCAATTTTGATTATGTACGCGCCAAAGAGGGTGGACTGAATGCGCCCTTTATGTCCATTTATGTTCCAGCGGAGTATGAGAGAAAAGGCGGAGCAAAATTATTGGCCGACACGCTGATCGATATGGTGGAAAAGTTTTCTACCGATTGGCCGGATAAATTTGTAATGGCCCATTCAACGTCGGACGTCAAAAAACAATTCACTTCAAAAAAGATATCGTTATGTTTGGGAATGGAAAACGGTTCGCCTATTGAACATGATCTTAAAAACCTTCGTCATTTTTACGATCGCGGCATTCGTTATATTACACTGGCTCATTCGAAAGACAATCATATCTCGGATTCATCTTACGATACGTCGAGAACATCTCACGGACTCAGCGCATTCGGAAAAGAGGTTGTACTTGAAATGAACCGGCTCGGCATCATGGTAGACGTGTCACATATTACCGATGAGGCGTTTTATGATGTGATGGATATTTCCAAAGCCCCTGTGATTGCCTCTCATTCATCCTGTCGTTATTTTACACCCGACTGGGAGCGAAATATGTCGGATGACATGATCCGTATGCTTGCAAAAAACGGCGGCGTCATTATGATCAATTTTGGTTCTTCATTTATCAACGGCGAATACTTCAAGCGTGATTCTACTGTCAGAACGGACGCACGAAACGCGTTGATAGCTATGGGAATATCTTCAAGCGACCCTGCCGCTCATACTTTTGTAGATCATTATGAAAAAGAACACCCGATCGGCTTTTATTCCGACGTCAAAGAAGTTGCCGACCACATTGATCACGTGGTAAAATTGGTTGGGGTAAATCATGTGGGGTTTGGTTCGGATTTTGACGGCGTGGGCGATTCTCTGCCGACAGGACTTAAAGACGTTTCTCAATATCCTAATCTTATATACGAACTTTTGAAGAGAAATTACTCTAAAGTAGATATCGGAAAAATATGCGGATTGAACTTATTGCGCGTTTGGTCTAAAGTGGAGCAGGTTGCCTCGCAAAAATGAGATCGGGTGTCACGCACAAATCTTCAAACTTTCTGGTTCTGTCTGAAGACTCTTTCAAATTCCCAGCAATTGACAAAATGACCGGATTCTATCTCCAAGGAATCCGGCTTTTCATTTCTGCACCGTTCGACGGCGTATTCACAACGCGGCGCAAAATGGCAACCCTGCGGATAACGTGAAGAATCGGGAACTTGTCCCGGTATCACTTTTAAATATGCTGCTTTTGAATCTATCTTCGGAATTGCGTCCAGCAGGCCTATTGTATAAGGATGCTTTGGATTACGGAATATGGTCTGAACATCCCCGGACTCAACAATTTTAGATGCATACATTACGGCAACCCGATCTGCCATCTCCGCCACCACCCCGAAATCATGCGTGATCAGCAGCAGTCCCATGCCGGATTCCTGCTGATATGCCCGGAGCAATTCCAGTATTTGGGCCTGAACCGTCACATCGAGCGCTGTCGTAGGCTCGTCGGCGATCAAAAGCGAAGGATCACAGGACAGCGCCATAGCGATCATGACCCGTTGGCGCATGCCCCCGGATAACTGGTGCGGATAATCATCGTATTTGTTTTCTGCATCCGGTAGTCCGACTTTTTTCATAAGCTTAATCGTTAATGCCTTGGCTTCTTTCTGCGAAATTTTTTTGTGCAGAATCAGAGCTTCGTGAATCTGATTGCCAACCGTGAATACCGGATTCAATGACGTCATCGGTTCCTGGAATATCATCGCAATGTCGTTACCGCGAATAGCCCGCATGGTCTCCGCCGACAGACTTAACATATTCTTTTCTTTAAACCAAAGTTCCTCTGCAGAAACTTCCCATGGCGGCTCTGCCAGCAGCCTCAAAATCGAAAGCGCCGTAACGCTTTTCCCGCAGCCCGATTCACCGACTAAACACAGCGTCTCACCGGAGTGGATATCAAAACTGATGTCGTCCACCGCTTTGAAACACATATCACCGGAGTTTAAGTAAGTTCTTAAGTGATTGATTCGGATCAGGTCAGACATTTTTTTCGTATTCATTTTGAAAAATATAATTGAAAAAACAGGTAAACACAATAATACAAACGTTTTTATACTTGAATAACCTGTAATTTGGCAGTACATTCATCGGCAAAATTGTTGATATTACTTGTGATTCAAAAATATAATCTCACCAAACCCTGTGGAGAAACTCGCCATGGCTCTCAAGAAAAAACCAATAAAAAAGAAGGTCCGGAAATCAAAAACTTCAAAAAAACCTTCTTTAAATAAAACAAAGAAAACCGTTGGAAAGAAAAAAGCTGTAAAAAAACCGGCGTCCAAGAAACCGATAAAGAAAACTAAGCCGAAAAAAAATATAAAGAAGAAAATAATAAAGAATGTTCCCCCTAAACCTGTCAAACAAGTGTGGCGAAAGGCGAAGACGGCGCCCGCTCCGGTTGCTCTTCATAAAACGGTATACGTTAATCCGAATATATTCCGTGAATACGATATCCGCGGTGTTGTCGCTGACGATTTGTCTACGGATGTAGTGGAACTTCTCGGTAAATCCTATGCGTCTTATATGATCGGCAAAGGCGCGCAGACGGTAACCGTAGGACGCGATGTAAGAACGACGTCGCTTTCACTAAAGAATGCTTTGGTTAAGGGCATGCGCTCGACGGGTTTGAACGTCATTGACGTCGGCGAAGTGCCTACGCCCGTATTGTACTATTCGATCCTGTTTTTCGAAACCGATGGCGGCATCATGGTCACAGGAAGCCACAATCCGCGTGAATATAACGGCTTCAAAATGTGCCTTGGGCTCGCTCCGATTTACGGCGAAGAAATTCAAAATCTGAAGCGGATTATTGAAGCAAAGGATTTCATAACCGGTACCGGAAATTATCTCGAAAAAACGGTGGTTTCTCAATATATTGAAATGATCAAATCGAAAATTCATTTCGATAAACACTTTAAGATCGTGATCGATGCGGGTAACGGTACTGCCGGACGGATCGCGCCAAAAATCTTCAGAAAACTGGGCTGCGAAGTCATCGAACTGTATTGTGAACCGGACGGTACTTTTCCGAACCACCTTCCCGATCCGACGAAATTGGAGTATATTGTCGACCTTCAGAAGCTCGTGCATGAACATAAGGCGGATATCGGTCTGGGGTTTGACGGCGATTCGGACCGTGTCGGCGCAATTGACGAAAAAGGAAGAGTCATATGGGCGGATAAATTAATGGCATTATTCGCGCGCGAGATTAATAAAAAATCACCGGGGTCACAGATCTTATTTGACGTAAAATGTTCCCAGGCCCTGATCGAAGACATCGCAACGCACGGCGGCATTCCCGTCATGTGGAAGACCGGACATTCGCTTCTCAAAGCAAAAATGAAAGAACTCCAAAACCCGCTGGCCGGTGAAATGAGCGGCCATATTTTCTTTGCCGACGATTTTTACGGATATGATGATGCGATCTATGTTGCGTGCCGCTTGGTTCAATTGTTATCACGTTCTCCGCATACTTTGTCCGAACTCGCCGACAGCATCCCGCATTTTTATTCTACTCCGGAAATTCGGGTTGACACAACCGAAGAAGAAAAATTTAAGATCGTTGATGAAGTGAAAGAATATTTTCGTTCCAAATATGACGTGATCGACGTGGATGGCGTTCGCGTATTATACGGCGATGGCTGGGGACTGGTACGTGCGTCGAATACACAGCCGGTATTGGTTGTACGTTTTGAAGCCAAATCCGAATCACGCTTACATGAAATTATGAATGAGATCATTGCAAAATTGCGCCAGTATCCTTCCGTGACCATAAACGATAATGATCTGCAAATGTATTAGGCCCTATTTGTTGTTTTTAATTTCAAAGGATGAGTACCATGAAAACACTGCAAGGAGTTTACCGCAACGGCAAAATCGAAGCGCTCGAGGAGTTTCATGCGGACAATAACACGAAGCTCTTGATCGTCATTACGGACGAATCCGTTTCCGACGATGTCGCGCCCGATCTTCAAGGCGTTTCCGTCATCGAGAAGATACGGCGACGAACCAAGGCTGAAGTTTCGAGCGAACAGCAGGTCAACTCGCGAGAAAAATTGAAACAGATATCTGCGCTGATTGATGGCAAACTGCCGTTTAGTACCGTGGATGAAGCGACAAAAAGCCTGAGGAGATACGGCAATGATAATGATTGACACCGATATCTTTGTTATGGACAATTTTTATGCAAACGATCCCCGGTATGAACAAAACAGCCTTTTCCTCCATCGCGTTCAAAACACAAAAAATCTAACCACTATATTTAATCTCCTGGAAGTATGCAGTCTGATCGCGCCGCATTGTTCCGAAAAAGAACTTCTCGGTTTTTTTGAGAATTTTGACAGAACCTATAACCTTGAGATCATTTACCCAAGTTCATACGACTTGTCAACCGAATATTTTATGGATCACTTTTTCGGTGAGATCCTTCACACGACCCAATTTACAGGTAATATGGTAGACAGCCTGATCTTCACGTTGGTCAAACAGCGGCCCGTTCGAGTCGTGGTTTCCTGGAATGCAAAACATTATAAAAATAGTTTATCTAAACTCGGAAAAATGGAATACCTTCAGCCGGATGAATTTATGAAGTTTTATAAAGCCGGTGAAAAGAAGTAATTCCTCAACATACAATTAACTCAATCATATTGGAATTCAGAATGAAACAGATTGTCGAATGCGTGCCAAATTTCAGCGAGGGCAGGGATCCTCTTGTCATAAAGTCCATTTCAGATGCTATTGAAAATGTGGATGGTGTAAAATTGTTAAACGTCGAGCCCGATAAAGACTATAATCGGGTTGTCGTTACCTTTGCCGGCGAACCGAAAGCGGCTGTAGAAGCGGCAT
Source organism: bacterium (assembly GCA_008933615.1). Taxonomy (NCBI): domain Bacteria; species bacterium. Next base: position 41,360 of record WBUR01000032.1, read on the forward strand.
TCCTCGCAACTAAGACGGCTTCTGAAATGATCGATATGCGCAAACATAAGGGCGAACATCCGCGAATGGGCGCTACCGACGTCGTGCCGTTTGTTCCCATCAGCAGTATCACGATGGAAGAATGCGTTCAACTGGCAAATCAATACGGGCAGCGTGTTGCGAAGGAATTGGGCATTCCGATTTACCTGTACGCCCAGGCTGCGCGGAAATCCGACCGGAAAAAATTACCCGATATCCGCAAGGGGGAATACGAAGCGCTGGAATCCAAGTTAAGCGACCTACAATGGGCGCCGGATTACGGTGAAATGAATTTTACTGAAAAAGTTGCGAGATCAGGAGTGACGGCAACCGGTGCGCGCTTTTTTCTTATTGCGTTTAATGTCAATTTATCATCACCTGACGTCAAGCTTGCCGATGAAATCGCATTTCGTGTACGGGAAAGCGGCCGTCCTAAGCGGGATGAGAACGGAATAATTATGAAAGATGAGAACGGGAAGTCATTACGTATTCCGGGATCGCTGCGAGAAACCCAGGCAAAAGGCATTTATATGGAAGCGCACGGGATCACTCAAATTTCTATGAATTTATTAAATTATCTGATTACGGCAATTCATACGACGTATGAAGAATGTAAAAAAGAAGCGGCAAGCGTTGGCACAAAAGTTACAGGAAGTGAGATCGTCGGGTTGATACCCAAAGATTCCATCGTGATGGCGGGAAAATTTTACGCTGATCGATTAAAATTGAATTTGAATAACGATACCGATCTAATTCAATGCGCCATTGAACAGCTTGGCCTGAACCAACTTGCGCCGTTTGACCCACAGAAAAAAATAATCGATTTTATGATCTAAGGTGCTTTTTTTGAAAGCTCTGTCCGTAATGATCAGCAGATAAGCTGATTACGGGAATACAAGCCTGTACGCATATGTCACTTATGCGACGTCCCTTCTTCATAATCATCGTCGCTATCCGGAATTTCATCCGCCTTTTCTTCAGCCCAAGTACCCAGCATTTTCAATTCCATTGAGCTTAATTTGGCGTCCGGGTGCGTTAATCGATAAGAGGTTAACGGCATAGAGCTGTCCCCGGCCACTTCGGCGATTTGATATAATTTTTTTCCCATCCTTTTTTGAGAATAAGTGCCCCATTCGGAAAAGTTAAGGTGTCTTCTTCCCAACTTTACGTCATCGGCTATAACCCATGAGAAGGGCGCAATTTCACTGTACCACGGCCACCGTGTTGTATTACTGTGACAATCATAACAAGATCGAATCAGGATTTTTGTAATTTCATCAGGCACTTTCACATAGGATTGTATGTTTTTCGCCGGATCTTCCGGAATATTGGATCTCTCCGGTCGCAGGAACTGTATTGCAGTAATTAGGATAAGCAAAACAATGAAAACGCGTCTCATACATTTACCTTGAATGCATTAATTTGAAATCTCTAGTGTATCGTTTATTAGTTTTGTTTTGTATTTTGGAATATCGCCTTGCGAGGGCCCCTTAATAACTTTCCCGTTTATATCATAAGTGCTTCCGTGACATGGGCATACAAACAGATCCCTTTCTTTTTTGTATTTGACATTACACTTCTTGTGCCGGCATATTGATGAATAAACGAGAAAATCTGTATCCGATTTCCTGACGATAATGATCGAATCCGTCATATCTCCGATGGCTACTTCTTTCAGTACTTTATAACCGCCTGCCTCTTTTAATTCCGGATAATCTTCAATATTTATGCTTAATGAATTTCCGCCTGTATGCGTCTCATCCAGTATACCCGTAGCGTTGAGAGAGCTTGACGACGCAAGATTACCCAAAACCAAACCCGATGTGGCAGTTAGAGCGGAAGCCAAAAAATTACGACGCGAAACCTTCGATGATTTTTCCATGTTTTATTACGTATGGTGAAAGACGAATATAAATAATATAATGGTTTTACTATGACAATACAACGGAAAGAAGTTCTTTGATCGGAATTTGTTTCTGTAATTCCGAGCGTATCTCCAAGAGTATCGTTTCTTTTTCTTTTCGCATAAACGCAATTAAGTTGTCATACAACGCAGGATCTGCTATTTTTATTCTGTGACGCTTGATAAAATAATTTATGTGTTGCAGGCCCGTTTCGATATCGTGCCATGCACCTAACAAGTCTTGAACTTGGGCTAGATACTTCCTGAATGTCTCAGTGGATCCGAATCCGGGATAACAAGCCTGTTGAACCTCCAGTGTGTATTTCAATTTCTTCGAAATTATTCTCAGTTTATGCAAGGAACCGGTTTGTTGCAATGCAAGCCTGAAGTCGTCATCTAGGCCCTGCAATCCTTTTTCGATGGCGCGGCGATACGCGATACGACTTACCCTATTGGGAATCGCTTTTTTTAGGTTAATCGTTAGAAAGGCCGTTCTGAAATATTTCTGAAGCGTTTTCCCTCGTCGCTCCAGATGCTGCTTATACAGGTCAAATCGAAGTTGAAGTTTATCCTCCCATGAGTTTAGCAAATGAAGCTGAACTTGTATATCCCTGAGCGCCCCCGCTCTCCTGAATTTCTTCTTCAATATGCGCAGTTCTTTTTTTGAATAAGGCGCTTTTCCAGATTCTTTTAGAACGGAACATAACATAAGCATTCGCCTTATTGACACTCTGACGTCGTGAATCGCATCCGGGTCGCAGTCTTCCAAAGCACGGGAAATGTCTTGCTCAAGTTTCTTAATGCGAAGCGTATATAAAAAATAAGGGGTCATATAGTCGTTTGTGCCGAACTGAAGGTAACTACTTTCTCCTATACGATTCAACTACCGATTGATATATTTTATTTTTATTTTCTCTAAATACTTTGACTCTAATTTATGGACAATCTTAAACAACTTATTGCCGGCGATCTTCAGGCTGATCCTCTTATAGTTAAGCTGGGGCCATCTGAAACCGGAGCCTCATCAAAAAAATACTACAGCGTATCCGGCATTTCAGATGATGATCCGGATGAAATGTTCATACTCATGCAGGCTCCTGCCGATACGCTTTCAGACTACTTGGAGATTACGCGTTATTTTAAAAGGAACCATATCCGGTCGCCCCGAATATTCTATGCTAATTTAGCCCATGGTTATATCATTCTGGAAAATTGCGGAAAGCAGACATTGGAATTACTGGTGCGAAACGCGCCGCAAAGCATGATTGAAAGTATGTATGAAGGCGCTATAGACTTACTGCTTGCGCTTCAAACATTACCTCCCGACCCTGCAAACATTGTATCGAAAAGACTGTTCGATAAAGAAAAATTCAGTTTTGAATTTGACTTTCACGTATACAAAAAATTGATAACAAATTATTTTGGACATGTCTTGTCGAACGCTGAAAAATATATTCTGCAGGGGTTTTTTGAGACCATCGTCCATGAGCTGACGAAACAGCCTGTTGTGTTCACACACAGGGATTTTCAAGCGTCCAACCTTATTCTCAAAGAGAATGAGTTGGTAATAATTGATTTTCAGGACGCTAGAATGGGCCTAGCCTTATATGATCTGGTTTCGCTGATCGAGGATGTATATGTAACCCTTAAAACCGATATGAAAAATAAATTTATCAATCACTATAAGTCCGCCGCGAGAGCAAAACATATTCCGATCCCTTTGGATGTCAATTTTTCATGGATATATGACCTGACCACCCTGCAGCGAAAACTTCATGATGCGGGTGCCTTTGCTTTTTGCTTTGAAAATTTTGGAAATATCAAGTATTTGCCTTATATTAATAGTGTATTTCAGCATGCGTTGGATGTCATGTCACGTTATACGATTTTCAGCGAGCCGTATGATTTATTAACTATGATAAGCCATGCCAACCCTCCCAAAAAATAAAAACGTAGATTGGATATTTTTTGACATCGGCGATACTCTTGTTAACGAAGACAAACTACGCTTTAATCTCTACCGTATTCTTGAAAAAAACCTGCATGATAACAACATTGATCTTTCCTTTCAGGACATAATTGCAACCCGCGAAGATCTTATTTTGGGACATGCGGATGAATCGCCGCATTATACTATTGCCAAAATGTATCTGCCGGAAGGTTTGTACCATCAATGGCACCACGACATAAAAAACCATATCCACCGTAATCTGAAACGCGATTTAATTCTAATTCCAGGCATGGAGCGTATTTTGAAAAAATTATCACGATCATATTCTTTAGGACTCATTGCGGATCAACCGCATGAAATTCTTGATTTTCTAAAAGCCAAAGGTGTATTGAATTATTTTAAAATTTATGCTATCAGCGCTTTACTTGGAATCAATAAGCCTAAAAAGACCCTCTACGAATGGGCTATCAACCACGCAGGATGCAGCTTTGAAAATGCGTTGATGATCGGTGACCGTATCGACCGCGATATCATACCTGCTAAAGAATTTGACATGTTTACCATACAGGTAAAATGGAATACCTATCGCAAAGGATTTGAGCCTTCAACCAAAAAACAGTTAATGTATTTGGAATCACTGCATCGTTTGAAAAACTGGCAGACAGAGCCGGCATCGAAGAAAGAGGAACCCGATGCGACCGTTGAACGTGTCAGTTTGTTGCCTGCGGCCATCGAGGCATTAAGCTGATATGCGAGCAATGATCCTTGCGGCCGGTTTCGGATCGCGTCTTCATGAACTCACCCGTGACCTGCCTAAACCCCTTATTCAGATTCAACATCATTACCTTATCGAATACGCACTTTTTCTGATTAAGAAGGCCGGAATCGTCGATGTAATGATTAACACCCATTACCATGCGGGCACAATCCGCGATGCACTGCAGGATGGACGTAAGTATGGATTACACATATCCTATTCACATGAAGAAATGATTTTGGGAACCGGCGGCGGAGTAAAACACGCTGAAAAATTTTTTGGTCATGAACCATTTGTTCTTATTAATTCGGATATTATTTGTAACATCGATTTAAAAAAAGTCATTGCCTACCACTTCGAACAAAATGCCGCGGCAACAATGGTTGTCAGAGATGATACTGCCATGCCCAATTTTGACGAAATCAAGCTTACTCAAGAATACAGAATATGTGCGGTTAGTTCTAAACCTAAAACAGAAGAGTCTGTTACTTTTTTAAACCGGATGTTTACAGGCATTCATATTCTCGATCCCATTGTTTTCTCATATTTAAAACCCGAGTTTTCATCTATCATATCTGATTTTTACCAGATTGCAATTAAAGATAATTTGAATATTATGGGTTACGATTATGACGGTTTCTGGATGGATGCGGGCTCTAAAGAAAATCTGGATTTTGTGAGAAACAGCGGGCTTCTTCCGAAAATTCAATTTTAACAAATCACCTATATGAATCTTGAATCCTTCGTCAAAACTAAAAAAACCAATTGGTATCGATTGGAATCACTGGTAACGAAACACCAAGGAACTGAAAGATTATCCGATAACGAATTATCCGAAATGGTTAAATTATACCGATCGGCCTGCGCCGATTATGCTTACGCGTGTTCGGCTTTTCCGTACGACCGCATTATCCAGGAACTTAATTCTATTATAGGCAGATCTCATAACAGTATTTATGGAAAACGTAATATCGGCTTTAAAGCCGTCCTACGTTTCTACTCCGAGATTTTTCCCGTCATTTTTCGCGCAAATGTAAAATATGTTCTGTTGTCATTCTTCGTTTTCTTTCTTGGAACGGCGCTTTCGTTCTCTGGAGGTTTTGTGAACCCGAATCTGCCCAGGATTTTTATGGGCGAGCAGTATGTGGAAATGACCGAACAAAATATTAACCAAAACGATCCGTTCGCCGTTTATTCACAGTCCGACAGCCCGGTTATGTCCGGATTTATAATGACAAATAATATTAAAGTAACTTTTTTCGCTTTCGGAATGGGTATATTTGCCGGAATTGGAACGTTATACGTTCTTTTTTATAACGGACTGCTTCTTGGCGTTTTTTTCTTCATTTTTTATCAACGCGAACTTCTGCTCGATTCTTTAATAACGGTAATGATGCACGGGACGCTTGAACTGGCATCCATCTTCATTGCCGGAGGAGCCGGCCTGATTATTGGAAAAGCGATGTTGTTTCCAGGGTCGTATTCGAGGAAAGAGGCTTTGATGCTTAGCGGGTATGAAGCGGTCAAATTGATACTCGGTATTCTTCCTTTTCTTGTGATAGCCGCGATAATTGAAGGGTTTGTTACCCGTTTGGACTTACCTGTTTACATAAGGGCGCTTTTTATTTTGTCCAATGTTCTTCTGTTGATATGGTATTTTTTAAGAAAACCGGATAGGTATTCCCCTTGAAGCTCAAAGAACCGGTTTTCGAGAGCCGTCACTCCGCACCAGGTTGCTGATTCCAGAATTGAACGTAATTAATTTTAGACTAGCACCTGAAATAATTCCAACTTTTTCGTTAAACCAATCTTTCCTTAAGCGCTTTCGCCACAGCCTCAGATTTGCTGCTCACATGAAGTTTTTTGTAAATAGACTTCAGATGACGGCGAACGGTTTCTTCGCTTATGAATAAAACATCTGCGATCATTTTATAACTCTTACCTGTACATAGTTCATTTAGAACTTCCATTTCTCTGGGACTAAGTGTCGTTGTGTTTTTCCTTTGAAAAGATTTAACGACCATTCTGGCAATTTGGGTGCTCATGGGCGCTCCGCCGTTTAGTACCTCCTGGATTGCGCCTAATATTCGTTCCGTTGAGGCCTCTTTTATGATGTATCCTGAGGCGCCTGCGCATAATGCATTAAAAACGTAGTCGTCATTTTCGTGTGCCGTCAGAACTATAATATTGAGATCGGGAAGTTTCGCGCGGATTTCTGAAATGCCTTCAATGCCGGACCGGTCAGGTAAGCCAATATCCATCAGAACGATATTCGGCGGATCTTTGATGATTCCTTCAACTCCAGATTGGCAATCGTGGTATTGGTGAATACAAGTAAACACATTTGTATTGTTAATCAGTTTCGCCAGACTGGAGCAAATGTCACGATCATCTTCGACAAGAGATACGGTAATGAGATTTTTCATATTAAAATTGGTTTAGTGTGGATGAAATGGGCAAATTAAATCGAACCGTTGTTCCTTCCTCTGGTTTTGAGCTTATGTTCAACGTAGCCGTAATTTCATTTGCACGGCGGCGCATACTGCGGATTCCAAGGCCTGGAATTTTTTCATTGTGATTGAAACCTTTTCCTTCATCAGCCAATAGAATTACAAAGTTGTTGTTTTCAATCTTATAAGTTAATGTTGTTTTTCTGCTCTCAGCATGCTTTAATACATTATGCATAGCTTCTTTGAATATAAGTATGATATGCCTTCGCACGTGCATAGATAGCCGATAGGCCTCGTAGCTTTCAGGAATACTGTCCACCAAAAAGTCCGTGCCCGTTTGATCGAAAAGTTCATCCCCAAAGTCTTTGATACGGATCGCTACTTCTCTGAAAGTATCTTTGTCTGGGTTCAAAACCCATAGAAAATCACGCATGCCTGTAGATAACATTTTAGAAGTTTCAATGATTTTCTGCAATGTCGTCATATTTTCCTCAGTGATGTCGCTAAGTTCACGCTTCAGGACTTCAGCCAGCATTGCGATTTTTGTCAGTGTATGTCCAAATTCATCATGAAAATCATCCGACGCTTTTTTTCTCACACGTTCATTTTCGAACCGCCGGATTCTTTCAATCTCTAGAGTAGTTTTAATTTTTTGTTTTACCCGGTATTTGTGCGCCATCCACACAGTTGAAGAAATTAAAATCACTCCTAAACAGAAGAACCACCACGTTTTCCAGTACGGCGGATGAATAAATATGTTCAGCGAAACGGCTTCACTCCACACGAGATCGTTATTTGATGCTTTCACAAGAAAACGGTAGGCCCCTGCCCCTAGATTAGAGTAGGTTGCATATCTGCGTGAATTTGAATAGACCCAGTCATTGTCGACACCGGCAAGCTTGTAGGCATATTGATTTTTTGCTGGGTCGGTAAAATCTAAAGCAATGAACTCAAAGGTCAGCATGTTTTCGTCGTGTAATAATTCAATACCGGTTTCCCTCGACCAATCAGCTTTTATTTCCTTTTCGTATTTTTTTACCGAGGTAATGGAAACGGGCGGTGCAATATTGTTTTGTTCTATGTGATTCGGATTAAATCGACTAAACCCATTAAGTCCCCCAAAATACATCTCTTTCGATCGGGTCAGGAGAAACGCGCCTGAGTTAAATTCATTGCCCTGTAAGCCGTCGCGCTTATCATAATTTTTTACTGAGAGGCGTAGTAACTTGGTGTTTTCAGCATTTATTATTTTTTCAAGATTATCCCGGTCAATTCTGGACAAGCCTCTGTTTGAGCTGATCCACAAATTGCTTCCTTCGTCCATCAGTACACCGTAAATCATATTATCAGGTAATCCATTATCCTCATCAATGTGCCGGAGTGAACTGTCGATTGGATTCAAGACACTTATCCCTGCATCGGTTCCTATCCAGAGTCGTCCTGTTCCATCTTCACAAATTGACAAACACGAGTAAGCCGTTGTTGACTTCAGTTTAGAGGCTTTTTCTTTAAAAAAATGAACTCTCTCGTGACCGGAGTAACGGGTCAGTCCGTTCATAGTACCCGCCCATATAAATCCTTTGCTATCTTTCTTGAACGATAGGACAGGATAGTTAGGTGCGCGTGCTGAGGTATCAATCATGGTATAAAGCCGCTTTATTGTTTTTGATTTGGCGTCCATCCAGTTAAGGCCCGTTGACGTACCAATCCACAAGTCCCCATTATCAGCTTTTTCAAGTGAAAGAACAAAATTTGAACTCAAAGAAGTGGAATCATTTCTATTGGTCAGATGCTGTACATATTGTTCGTTATTCAAGCTAATTTCTAACAACCCTACCGGAGTGCCCGCCCAGAGAGTACCTCCGTCCACAATTAACGCATTAACACTGATTGCAGATGAACTTAAAGATTGAAAAATAGAATTGAACTTCCGAGTAATCCGTTCTTTTTTTGGCTCAAAAAAGAATATGCCATCATCTGTTCCTACCCAGATATTTCCATCTGGATGTTCAGCAAAGGACCAAATGTTGTTATTTGAAAATCCGGGATTTGATACTGGATCATACCGGTACGTTTTGAATTTTTTAGGAATGATTCTCATAATGCCACTGCGCGTAGTTCCGACCCAGACCACACCTGAACGGTCTCTGAAAAGAGATGATATTTCTTGAGTCCCGGCTCCTTGAGAATTGCTTAAGTATTCTTTCTCGTACTCTTGCGTTTCGCTGTCATACCAAATGAGACCGTCGGTTGTTCCCAACCAAAGCATTCCTTTTTTATCCGGCAGAATAGAATAGACCATCGAATCAAACTTATTCGCCGTATTTTTGTACGATCGGAATGTGTTTGTTTGTGGGTCCAATTTGCTGAGTCCGTTCTGAGTTGCTATCCAAATCTTACCAAGAGAATCAGAATATAGTCTAACAATATAGTCACTCGCGATGGAATTGATATCTTGAGGATTGTGCCGAAATGCAAAGAAGGATTGATCTTCGGGGTTGAACCTGTTCAGTCCGCCGCCCCACGTTCCAATCCATAGGTTTCCACTGATATCAATGCAAAGGGATGTGAGTGCGTTGTTGCTCAGGCTCTTTAGGTTTTTCGGATCGTTTCTATAGTTTCGGAACCGGCCAAGTCGCGCATCATACATATCGAGGCCTCTTCCACGCGTAGCAATCCAATAGTGCTCTTCTTTATCCTGACAAACGTCACGTATAAAATTACCACTCAAGGTGTTGGAATCGTTTTCAGAAAAAATAAATTGTCTAAAAACACCTGAATCCGGATCGAACATATTCAGTCCGCTGTTGGTCGCAATCCAGAGTTTCTTACCGTTATCCTCATATATAGAATTTATCCCGTTATTTGAGATACAGTTTTCATTATTGAAGTTGCGTTTATAAACTTTTATTGAATACCCATCATACCGATTGAGTCCATTCTGTGTTCCAATCCACAGATAACCTCTCGAATCTTGAAATATGCACGTCACTGTACTTTGGGACAGACCCATCTCGGCAGATAGTGTTTCAATATGAAAGGGTTGCGACTGGCAATAAATAATGCACCCATTCAATAATAGATAAACAATAACAATTAGTCGTTTCATTGAAAAATAGAGTTGTCTGTTTGTATAGGGAAACAGTCAAACGAGATAAAATTAACCCTTTTAGGTTATTGATGCTAATTAAAAAAGCATTAGCAAGCAATACCCTATATGGGTTAATTATTTTACTGGCTTCATTATTTCGGTTACAAAAAAGGGCATCAACTATTTTGTTGATGCCCTTTAGGAGAGAAGAGAAGGATATTTATGAACTCATTTTATCTGACAAATGTTACTTTGGATAGCTGCTCTTAGCCTTAGAATTTTAGGCCGACAGTAAAGCGATGGGTTTTACCGAGATCGCCCATGTCCATAAATCCATAATCAACGGCTGCGCCGAATTTATCCGTAAACTTGTAGTCCACACCGGCACCAAGCGTGAGACCGCTCATACCGCTTCCGGTATAATCACGATCCGATTTCAATGCCGAGGTATAACCGCCTCGTGCGAAGAACATGTTTTTGAATCCATATTCAA
>WBUR01000033.1 GCA_008933615.1 bacterium
GTTATTATCCATTATTCATTAACAAAATCCGTTACCAATTTGTAGAATCTTTCAGGGTTTTCGTGATGAATCCAATGCCCTGCGTGTTCAACCATTTCGATGCGCGCTTTCGGAAAATGTTTTTTGATCAGGCTCTCATCTTTTTTAAGATGATATTGAGAGTTTTCCCCGCCTATGAATAAAGTCGGCCCATTGAATTCATGGTAATCATGCGCTTTGAAACGCACGATCTCATGTTCGGCAAAATGTTTGAGGGCGGGCAAATTCACACGCCAGGACAAAACATCATGATGCCTAACAAGATTTGTAATTACGAATTGACGGACTCCCCGATTTTTTATTTTGTTTTCCAGCGCAAGTTCAACCTGTTTTTTTTCTTTAAACTGCGAGAGTTTGATATCTTGCATAGCCTGGATGATCTCTATGAGCCCGGTTCCATAAGATCGCGGCGCGATATCCTCCACGATAAGTGAATGGAGCATCGCAGGATGATAGAATGCGTAATTCATTGCTACGTGACCGCCCATCGAATGTCCAATCAAGTAAAACGGGTTATGTATATGTTCATCTATAAACACCTCAAGATCTTCCCTCATGGACACGATCGAATGCACCGGATCGTGCGGCGATACACCGTGGTTACGGAGGTCGGGAATAAGCAGATGAAAAAGGTCTCCCATTCGCCGGGCAATCGTATGCCAGTTGCGCTCCGACCCAAGAAGGCCGTGTAAGACGATTACCGTTTTCCTGTGGCCTTTGCCGTATTCAACATAATGAAGTTTCATGATGACGGTGTTATTAAGCAGAGCGTATAATCTGTTATATTCAAATGAAAGATAGTATATTAGGCTGTTATATCAAATCCAATTCATATGCCTACTACAGAACACATCGTATTCATTCACGGCTTTGCCGATATTTCAAAGCTGTGGCATCGTTCCCGATCGTTCTTTGAAACTCATGGCTTTATCATACACTTTTATGATTACCGAACCATGGAGAATTATCTGGACATCCCGATGATTGTTAACGGATTGATTAAATTTATAAATGAAAACATTGGCCAGTCCCATTACCAGATTTTCGCTCACTCACAAGGCGGGCTAGTCGCTGAGTGGTTGGATTTTTTTAAAAGCGATCAAAGGCTTAAACGTATTATTACGATCGGCACTCCTTTTCAAGGAAATACCTTGCCCCTGATTGCGCCCAAAAGCATTCTGAGGCATCTGCCGGTCGGCCGTAAGCAGATTGCTGATCTGGCATGTATGAGCTCGATTCTATCCGCTATCATTCGCGAGCGAATTGAAAACCGGCTGGACCTAACGCCTTATATCTCTCTAATAACTCATTCCTCAACAATACCAAAAATCCAAAGCGACGGAATCGTTTCCGTCTGTTCCGGAAACAGGAATGCAGAGTATTATGTGTTCAAAGAAGACAAAATTCAGTATCTACCGCCGACCAAGCCAACGGTTCTGACTTATGTGAAATCAAATCACTTGCCCCTGACCATGGTACGTTTACTGCAGCCGGCCGGCCGGCCAAATTCATTCTCGGCCCTTCTTCTCTCGGCTTTCAATGGCGAACCAATCATTCCGTATGATGCTTTTAAGCCCTCACAATGCGTATTCGTTTTCCCGGCAAAGCTAAAAGAAGTGATACAAGTTGTTCATGATCTCCAAAAAATAAATTTCCGTTCTGCTCAGAACGGAAATTTTTTAATTGTCTACTACAATGTAAAGGGCAGCGAGCCGTTTATCAAGATTGGAGACCAATTCCTTCAACTTCAACCCGGAAAATTCACATACTTGCTTGATTCCTCATTTCTTAATACAGGAACATAGGCTTGTGCATCACATTAAAAATTTTAGGACGATAATTCTCCACATCATATAATTCTTTAACGTCAACAATTCTTTTACCTTGAGTGATCGTATCGACAGGCACCACCGTGTATTTTCCGTCGCACAAAGCCGTCAGAAGCCCGAATTGTTTTTTCTTGAGCATATCAACGGCCAGTCCGGCGTAACTCATTGCGACCATACGGTCTAATGCGTCGGGCTCTCCGCTGCGCATAAGATAAGCTAACGATTGGTAAATAATGTGCGTACCGGTGATTTTTTTTATTATGTCTGCGGTGATCTCTCCGATGCCTCCCAGCTTTTTATGTCCGTAAGCATCCTCTTCCCCGGACTCAATGATCGTACCTTCGATCATCTGCGCGCCTTCAGAGATCGTCATGATCGCGTAATTGCTTGGGTTCGTGTTTTTATCTTCCATCAATAATCTGGCTAGCCGTTCAGGGTCGAATGGTACTTCCGAAATAATCGACCGGTCGGCATTGGCTAGGAGAGCCGATATCAAAGACGTTTCGCCGGAGTTTCTTCCGAAAAGCTCAACCACTGCAATTCGCTCGTGCGATCCGGCCGGCGTACGCAGCATTTGAATAAAGTGCACGGAACGCGTTACCGCCGTCGAAAAGCCAATACAATAGTCTGTGCCATTCACGTCGTTATCCATGGTTTTAGGAATGGCCACCACAGGAAATTTTTCCTTGTTAAGTCGCACCGAATAACTCAATGTGTCGTCGCCCCCTATCGTCACAAGCGCATCGATCTTCAAGTGGTCCAACACTTTAAGAATGTGCGGTGTAAAATCCACTTTTGCCGTTTCTTCCAATTTGTCATAGTTTGCATCGCGCAAAAATTCGGGAATGTCGTTTTTATTAACTCTGCCCGGATTTGTCCTGGAAGTATGTAATACTGTTCCGCCGCTTCGGTCAATAGTGCGGGTGTTTGATTTATTGAGGGGTAATACCCACTGATCGGAATTTTCGGGTTCATTTAGGTTGTATCGCAAAAGCCCGCCCCAGCCTTTTTTGATACCCACAACTTCATATCCTTCGTTAATTGCGTCGAACACAACGGATTTGATACACGGATTTAGCCCGGGAACATCGCCACCACCAGTCAGAATTCCTATACGTTTCATATATCTCCTTTAAAATATTGTTACAGCGTAATTTATGTAAATCAAACCATTTTAAACAAGGGGAAAATATGTAAAAATATCATTTTTTTTCAATAAATTGAATTTTTTACTTGCTTTTTCTTCAATGTCGTGTTAATTTGAAGTCCCCACAAAAGAAGTTACCCCCTAACTTCTTGGCTACGATAGAGACCCAAGGACTAACCTCCTTGGGTTTTATTTTTTCTTCATTTTAAATTCTTGACAGTAGAGAAAAAACTAAATATATTCATTTCACACTTATCAAGTTCCCTTCATTGATGTCAACCCTATTTTAATTGTTCTAATATTGCGGACGCTGCACGTAGTTACGCCATTCTTTTTATTTAAGTAAGAGGATTTTACGTTTATGAGTATGACCAATGACTCCGAACACACAGACAAACAAAAACTGCACTTGCCTGACAAAGAAACCGTTAGGAGGGATTTTTTGCGGACTCTTTTTGGCGGCGGTTTCTTGTTATGGATCGGGGCATTCCTTTATCCCGTTTTCCGCTACTTAAAACCGAGAGAAGAAGAGGATACATCCAATCAGATCCAATCTGTGATCGTAGGCAAAGTGGCAGATTTCGCGTCCAGCCGCGCTAAGTTGGTAAGATTTGGAACTAAACCGGTGTTGGTTCTAAAAAACGATCAGGGCGAAATTGTCGCTTTCGGAGCCACTTGTAAACATCTCGGCTGCACGGTTCAATACCTTCCTGAAAAAAACAATATCTTCTGCGGCTGTCACGGAGGCGTTTATGATCTTACCGGAAAGAATATTTCCGGGCCTCCTCCTGCGCCCCTTGATAAATACAAAGTTGTCACTAACGGTGAAGATATAGTAGTATCTAGAGCATAATGCGATCAAGAAAAACGAAACCATATTAATCCAACAAAACATACTATGAGCCAACACGATCATCCAAATTCACTCAACGATCCAACGACGGAATTTCTGCCGAAATTTATCCGTGAACGATTTGATCTAGGCTGGATCATTGCTTTTTTTAAACACAAGCAGGTTCCAGTTCATAAGCACTCCGTATGGTATTATATGGGCGGGATCGCGCTTTTCCTTTTTATTGTTCAGGTCATTACGGGTATTCTTCTGATGGTTCACTACAATGCAGGCGAACCTCACGCGAGCGTCATGGCGATCATGTCGCAGGTTGATTTTGGATGGCTCATTCGGTCAACTCACAGTTGGTCTGCAAATTTGATGGTCTTAGTCGTGTTCATCCACATGTTCAGTACTTTTTTCATGAAGTCCTATAAGTACCCGAGAGAAATGACCTGGATGACCGGGTTCATGTTACTCGCTATTTGCCTCGGATTCGGTTTCAGCGGTTACCTGCTTCCGTGGGATCAATTAGCTTATTTTGCTACGCAGATCGGCATAAAAACCAACGAAGCTATTCCTGTAGTTGGGCCGTTTATTGCAGATATGATGCGCGGTGGTAAAGAACTTGGAACACAGACCATTGAACGATTTTTTGCTTTGCATGTATGGGTCTTGCCGCTCATGTTCATCGGCATTCTGGGATTACACTTGCTTTTTATTCAATTACAGGGAATTCATGCCCCGCAGTTCTTTGAAAATCTTCCCGCCGAAAAGAAAAAATTCATGAAATTCTTTCCGGATTTCGCCATAAAAGATGTTTATGTCTGGCTGCTCGTGATGAATTTCCTAGGTTTACTTGCCGTGATGTTTCCCTGGGAACTCGGCAAAGAAGCCGACCCGCTTGCCCCGGCCCCGATCGGAATTAAACCTGAATGGTATTTTCTAGCGATGTTTCAAGTACTCAAACTATTTCCACCTCATGTTGGCCCAATCGAAGGCGAACTTGTCGGCATATTATTATTCTCCGTTGTCGGTGTTTTATGGGTAGCAATTCCGTTTATCGACTCACCCAATGCACCCGCATGGCGTTCACGGGCGGTATATTATTTCGGCATTGCATTGCTTGCCGGTATTATTGTTTTCACTATGTGGGGGCACTATTCTGATTGAGACCAATGCTGAAAATGGTTTTCAGATAAAGAAAGGACAAATTTCATGTTAGAATTTCCTGTATGGAATGTGAACGGCATAGGCGGCGGATGGCTGATCGGCATCATTGCAACACTGCACGTCTATGTTGCGCAATTTGCAATCGGCGGGGGTTTGTATCTGGCTGTAACAGAGTACATTGCATTCAAGAATAATGACCAACCCCTGTTAGATTATATCCGAGGATTTTCAAACTTCTTAATGCTTCTGACGACGGTGTTCGGTGCATTGGGAGGGGTTGGAATCTGGTTTGTAGTTGGCAATGTAAATCCAACGGGCATTTCAGCGCTTATCCATAATTTTATGTTTTTTTGGGCTATCGAATGGGTCGTTTTTCTTGTTGAAATATCGATAGCGTTCTTTTATTACTATTCCTGGGGAAAAGTATCGAAGAAGTTCCACCTCCAGCTTGCGTGGCTTTATTACGGGATCGCCTTCATGTCACTCGTGGTCATTAACGGCATATTAACATTTATGCTTACGCCGGGCGACTGGATCACAACCGGTAATATCTGGGACGCTTTTTTCAACCCGTCATATTTGCCTTCTGTGGTATTGAGAACGGTCATCACATTTGCTATTGCGGGCGTATTTGCGATCGTAACGTCCTCACGAATTAAAGATGAGGCCATGCGCGTACGCATGCTGCATTATTCTGCTAAATGGCTGATGCCGTCTTTTTTCCTGCTTCCATTTATCGGCTATTGGTTTTTCAGTTCTCTGCCTGAAAGCGTAGCGAGTTTAGTTCTATCTGGAATTGCAAATATCGGATCAGGTAACCTTTCCATACTCACGCGTCTTTTGCTTCTAGTCATGTTACTGTCCGTTACCATATATCTCGTGAGCCTATTAGGGCCGTATTTTAATCCGAAAATGTTTACGTTCGGGTTTAGTATTGCGATCCTGATCCTGGGACTTTTTGTCACGGGCGCTACGGAAAGTATTCGTGAAATGCTCCGCAAACCGTATGTGATCTACGATTATCTTTATTCAAACGGAGTTCTAAAGTCCGTGGCTGCCGATTCGTCCAATTATAATATCATCATGCATAACAAATGGATTGCCGAAAAGACAATTACTCCTGAAAATCAGAAAATTGTAGGAGAAAAAATATTTCGCGTGCAATGTCAAAGTTGCCATACGACAACAGGATACCGATCACTGGAAGATCTTGCCGCGGGCTGGGATCGTGAATTTATATACCGACGCCTGAGTGCACTTACTGCAACCGGAATCATGCCGCCCTTTATGGGTAATGACGAGGAACGACGCGCACTCGCTGAATACATTGGCGATATAGTTAAAGCAAAGCCGCTGGTCGCGGAAAAAAAATAGATAATCTGCGTTGAGTCAAGAGTTTTTCATTAGAAGGAATATCCAAAATGCCCGATCAATTACCTATCCCCAATCCCGATGTAATACCCGTTCCGGGTGATATCGGCATGATCCTGTTTTTGCTGTACCTGACGTTTTTTGTTCATGTCGTGTTAATGAATATACTCGTTGGCGGAACTTTTCTAACCTTTGTTTCGGAAATGATCTCGAAGTTTAGTTCAAATGATCAAAAACGCTCGCTTCACGAACATTTATCGGAAAAATTAGGGCACATCATGCCGTTTATGGTATCCATGACCATTACATTCGGTATTGCGCCATTACTATTTGTACAGGGGATTTACGGACAGTTTTTTTATACATCATCGGTGTTGATGGCAACCGTCTGGTTATCGGTAGTCCTGCTAATTCTCATCGGCTACTACAGTTTATATTTTTACACGCGCGGTTTTGAAAAATATAAGAACCGACGTTATATATTTATTTCCATCAGTATGGTCATGTTTGCAGTCGTGGCATTTATTTATGTCAATAACCTTACGCTGATGCAAACTCCCCAAAAATGGTTAGCGATCTACACTAATACCAACGGATCAGGCTGGTATTTAAATACCGACGAGATTACTCTCATTCCCCGTTATCTGCATATTGCGCTTTCTGCCGTGGCGGTTTCCGGATTGCTGGTATTATATCTGGGCATGCGTGAAAAAACAAATGAACAACTCAAACCATTTGCCATCCGCTGGGGTGCAATATGGTTTATTGTTCCTACTTTGCTGCAAATCGGAGTTGGGCTTTGGTTCTATTATGCCATTCCTGAAAATCTTAGATCCATTTTTTCGCAGGGAACTCCGGCGCTTTTATTTCATTCCTCGCATGTCTTGTTCTTTATCGGAACCGTTTGTATCGCCCTGTCGGCAATAGGTAAACACAGAAACATAGCCGCATGGTTGGGCATCATTACCGTACTGGTAGGGGTATTAGGAAAAATAATTAACCGCGATCAATTACGTCAGGCTTATTTGCGTGAGGTGAATTGGACATTAGACGTACTTAAAACCGCTCCTCAATACGATGTGATCGCGCTGTTTTTTATTTCTCTATTAGCCGGAATCGGATTGCTTATTTGGGTATTAAGAAAATATCAAAAAGAAGTCAAAGCCAACTCTCCGAAATAAAATCAAAAGAAAAATAAGCACAACACCTATTGCGTCGTATATTAGTCCAAATTGGTCAATAAACGCAATAGTTCGTTTCTGTGTACCGCTGACAGAGTATATTAAGTTTGAAGCTTTGTTTGTTTCAATTGTTCACAGTAAAGAAGATTTGGATAAAACTATTAAGGCACATAGAGAATCTTCTGATGCGGTTTTCAGATAATCTAAAACTACAATTTTGTATTTTGGTTTTATTTAATGAAGTCAAAAATAACGCTTAAATCCGGTAAACATCATAATAACGATGTGGTGTTCTTGATTTTTCCAAAAGATGCGCAACTAATTGCAGCAGTTAGAACATTGGGGGTTGCACATTGGAGCCAAACCCAAAGCAAGTGGTATGTTTCAAAAAACGAATTTGATTTAAGCAAGATATTTACCGTCTTAAAAGAAAAAGCAATTATAGATTATTCTGGATTAAAAGAAAAAAGTATTGTTAAAACAAGTGAGCAGAATAAAGAAACCTCAAAAACCAAAACTACTATTCCGTTCGAAATTGACCATGGTTTAAATAAATTAAAAATGTGGATGACGCATAAAAGATACAGTGAATCGACTATAAACACATATTTAGATGCAGCAAAATCATTTCTAATGTTTGTATATCCAAAGCCAATTCAGAGTGTGACCATCGATGACGTCGTGCTTTATGTAAATGAATATATTATTAAACGAGGCCTGAGTTTTTCGTATCAAAATCAGGTAATTAATGCCGTTAAGTTGTTTTTTAGAGAGGTTGAACATTGCAGTTTAGATGTGGATAAGCTAGAAAGACCAAGACGCGAATATAAATTACCCAATGTATTAAGTAAGGAAGAAGTTGCATCTATTCTGAAAGCGCACACTAATGTTAAACATAAAACCATGCTTAGTTTAATTTATGCATGTGGTTTGCGAAGAAGCGAGTTGTTAAACTTAAAGCCATCAGACGTTGATAGTAAGCGAGGTTTATTAATTATAAAGCAGGCAAAAGGAAGAAAAGACAGGATAGCGCCAATTTCCGAAAAAGTTATTGAGATGCTTCGTGAATATTATAAAATGTACAAACCAAACGTTTGGTTATTCGAAGGACAAAATTCTGGAGAACAATATAGTGAAAAAAGTTTACAGAATGTTCTTAAGCAATCGTTAGAAAAAGTACAAATAAAAAAACCGGTTACCTTGCACTGGCTGCGGCATTCTTATGCAACACACTTGTTGGAAGCGGGAACGGATATTAGATATATACAAGAATTACTTGGACATAAAAGCAGTAAAACAACTGAAATTTATACGCATGTGTCAACTAAAAGTTTACAGAAAATAAAATCACCATTTGATGATTTATAAAGAAAATTTATTTGACTTTAATAAAATAAAGTCTCGATCTTATGAGACCTATACGGCTAATGGTGGTTGTATAAGTCTAGTTTTATGAGACCTATAAACGAGTTGGTGGCAAGGCTAACAAACGTGATAGTAATTAAAAACATTTTAAACATAAAAAAATAAAAACATGGAATCAATATTCAAATTCTTACTGCACAGACCAGCAGTACGACAAGAAGAAAATTTAGTCATTAATTTGAGCCAGAACTCAAATTATCAAGCTGAATTAGCTAAATCAATTGGCAAAGATAATCCAAGAGAAATCTTGAAAACATTATCTAATGATTTTGTAGAAACGAAAAATTTCGTGAAATCAACATTAGAACTGAAAGTTTATGATAAGCTAATCATATTTCAATCTAAACTTGATGAACTTTCCAAAAAAGCGAATATCACTTCAGATGAAATGAAAAATGCTGTAAAAGATTCATTTGGTTCAACTGTTGCAACTGTAATAAAGGATAATGATTACATCAATTCAATTAAAAACCTTAAAGACAGTATTATTGCTATCAAACATTTACAAGAGCTACATGAAAAACCAATTGAGGAACTTACTAATGCCTTAAGGGACTTGGAACTATTAGGTTTAAATTTTCCAAAAACAGGAGTGGAATTAAAAAAATATAGAAAAAGAGTCCTTAGGCTTCCTTCTCAGGCGGATTTAAAAAGCGTTTTAACTCAAAGAGAAGAGGAAAAAAAGCGACAAGAAGAAATTGAGCGAAAACAGCTTGAGGAGAAAAAGAAAGAAATTCAAGAAAAAGCAGCATTGTATAGCAAGTTGAAAAATGCTATAAAAGAAATAATGAATTTAGATTATGGCAACCTCGAATCTACACCACAAAAGGCACATGATGGCTTTATACCCCCAAAAGAAGTAAGACCTTTAAATGTATTTATGGAAAGTATTCAAAGAATGAATACATTAGGTCAGTTAGAGATACTAAATGCAAAAACTCAAATTGAAAAAGGGGTAAATGTTAAAAACCCCACATCACCTCAAACTCCATTAATAGAAAGTAAAACAATTGAAATCCAATCGAAAAGGCAATTTTTTACTGGCGTTGGAGAGTTCAAGCCTGTTTCAGAGTTATCAACCTTATTCAGGTTCAAAGTTGGTACAGAGAAAAATCTGTCTGAAAACACTTTAGCATTGCTTAAAGAAAGAAAGCTTAGTATTACAGAAATGGGAATAGATAAAATTATTGCAAGGTTGAAATATGAAATGGAAGACTTAGCAAACGAATTAGAATTGTTAACACAAACCCAAAAAACAAATTCAATAAGTCGGATCGGGAGTACCCTTGTAGTAACTTCAATACCGATGAAGTCAATGTGGGGGTATTTACCCACATCCGAAGTTTTCCTAAGCCCCAACTTTCAATTTATAGATAATAGAATACCACAGACCAAAGGCAAGGCAGCCCCATCAGGCCTTGCTGATTTAATCATCGTGAAACAACAGTTAAAAGGCTATGAAGGGCGGGATGTAGCTCATATAGAAAACATATTAAAGGGTGAGCTTAAATCCAGGGAACACAGAAGATTTAATCAAACTATAAATGATAACTTAATAGAAACAGAAACCATTAAAACAGAAGAAAAAGAATTAGAGACCACCGATAGATTTGAATTAAGCAGAGAGGCCAGCAAAACAATACAGGAAGAGGCTGCTTTAAAAGCTGGACTTACCATATCAGGGTCTTACGGTCCAACTGTCAGTTTTTCCGCTAGTGCCGAAGGGTCGTTGAGTACCTCAAAAGAAGAATCCACAAAAATTGCTTCAACTTTCAGTAAAAGCGTAACTCAAAAAAGTGTTGAAAAACTTACTGAACGAATACTGCAGAGTAACAGGATAATAATAACTACAGAAGTTGAGGAAAAAAACATTCACAAGATAGACAATACAGGAGGAAGTGGCCACATATCAGGTGTATACCAGTGGGTTGAAAAAGTGTACGAGGCTCAAATGTTTAACTATGGGATGAGGATGATGTTTGATTTTATGATACCCGAGCCGGGAGCATACCTTGTGGCTGCTATGGAAAAAGCCCATGCCAGTAAATTAGTAATTCAAAAACCAGTTGAATTTACATTACTGCCTAACCAAATTACCGAAACTAATTATAATTTTTGGATTCATGCATATGGAGCTGCAGGCATCACCCCACCGCCCGAAGAATACCTTACTAAGTCATTTAACTATAATGCAGGTGGTGGCGATGAAAAAGCAGACTATCATCATTCAGGCATAATACAAATTGACGAGGGATATCAAGCCATTCAAGCATCAGTTGGTGTGGTTTGTAATCAATGGAGTGGTAATCGTGTTGTGGATATGGTTATTGGGAGACGAACTCATAGATTTCCTGATGGGGATTGGCTTTGGATTACAAATTTGAATGATGAAAAAGAAAGTATTCCGGTGGGATTTAAAACAAATGATGTTTCTGACATTGCATTGGCCCTTGAAGTGAAATGCCAAAGAACAAGTCGAGCTTATAAAAAATGGCAGTTAGAGACCCATGGCAAAATAATGGATGCCTATAAAACAAAGGTTGCTGACTATGAAGAAAAGATTGCTGCTGCAGAGATGAGTGCAGGGGTTGAAATACAAGGCAAAAATCCTGCACTGAATCTTGAAATAATGAAAGATGAATTAAAGAAAAATTGTATTACCATTTTAACAGACCAACATTACAATTTATTCAATTCCATTGAAAGTAGTTCATATGGATTGCCACAAATAAACTTGTACGAAAACGAGGCAGAAGGCCCATATGTACGCTTTTTTGAACAAGCTTTTGAATGGGAACATATAACATGGCTTACATACCCTTATTTCTGGGGAAGAAAAAGTAAGTGGGAAGAAAAGATTGCCTACGATGACCCTGATCCGCTTTTCAATCAATTTATCAAGGCGGGCTATTGCCGAGTTGTAGTTCCTGTAAGACTTGGCTTTGAAGGGGCAGTAGATCATTTTATGACATTTGGAGAAATATGGAATGGAGGTCCACTTCCTGCGATTTCAAACGAACTTTATTTACCAATTGCAAATGAATTAGCAGAAAGATTAGACCAACCTGGTGATGAGATCCCGCAAGGTGACCCATGGGAAGTAAGAATACCTACAAATTTGGTAAAATTAAGAGCGGACGATCAACTCCCCAATTGGGCAAAAGACGTGAACGGGAATTGGGTTCCATCCTAAAAAAATATTAACACGATCTAAAGATGCGAAATATTTTTTTTGTTTTATTAATAGCTTCATGTCTGTTCTATACTTGTCAAGATAGAGCAACCAAAAAAAGTTCATCGCAAGATTTCATCAAAGCAGAAAATGGAGCACATGAAGATGTAATTCAAAATAAAGAAAGTGAACAGATCTCTAAAGATTGTTATTTGAGGGGCATAATTGCAATGGACTCTGAAAAAACATTGGTTCAAGCAATTAATGAATTTAACTGCTCAATTAGGTATGGCAAAAAATACAAAAAAGAATCATTGCAATATCTGGCAAAAATTTATGATAGGCTTGGTGACACGGTTCAATACAAGAGGTATGTTTTGCTTTTAAGTGAGATGGATTCGCTTAATCATAACTAAATAGTTTTAATATTATGGCTCAAAGATATATCATGGTTGCTGGTGTGGATTATGAATTCAAAGGAGTTGATTTTAGTATTTTTTGCAGAAGTCGTATCAAAAAAATAATCGCAAAAAACACAGCCAAAACAGATTTACATTTTACCACATTCGATATTCGAAAAGGAATGGTATCTGTGCTAGAGGTGACTTATCCTTCTGGAAACAAGAGTGAGGTTTCAAGTGTCCCAAATCCCTCTAAATATAAGTCGGTTTCAAAAACTAATTATAATGGAAAAGACTTCAAAGATGGTCAAAACAATATAATCTCAATTGTTGATATTTACAAAGAGGTGCAAAATATTGGGCTAAATTATCCAGGCACATTAATGGAGCTAAGTTTCTTTTCACATGCTTGGATGGGAGGTCCTATTCTTGTAAATAGTTATGATGATGGCAATTACACTTATCAACCACCTCCACCTGCTACGACTCCAATAACGATTGCGTTACCTTTAGGGCAGCGTGATCCAGACGATTTAGACCCAAGAGGATATAAGGATTTTCTTCCACCTAATATGTCGAGTGTTGGTTTAGCAAATTTTCAAAATGCCTTTAATACAAATGGCTTTTCATGGATATGGGGTTGTGCATTTCCTAGAGATGTACATGAAATTCTACACAAAATAGAAAATCACTCTAAATATAAAAGTTCTGGGTTAGTTGATAGTGAAGATTTTAATTTTAGAAATATGAAATCAGCTCATGTTAGTTTGATCTCTAGCTATTTAGGCATTGTTATCTCTAATTACAAAAATTTCACTATTAAATTTGGTGATTTGAAAAGATTTATATGTATGATAACAATTGCGTCATATTCTCAGATTCTTGCAAATAATACAAAAAAAGAAGTAAGAGGTGGAGTTATGGGGACGTATTCAGAGTATGATTCAGGAAGTCTACCTTTAATGCATGTACACAAGGGTTTTGCTAAGCATTTTACTTTTTATAAAAATTACATGGGTTTTTCTTTTGATAATGAAGGTAGAAACTACGGAATTTATACTCCAAACAAAATTTGTCCATAATAATTCGGTAAAAGTGCAAAATAAATTAACTAAGATTGGAGAAAGCCCAGCCACCAACATCGTATTGGCAATAGTGGGGCTGATAGTTATAAACTCAAGATTTGTGCTTCTATCGGGCATTTGTGCAAATGTTGTGCAGACGTTTTTCAAATGCCCCACCATCGCCAATACGTAAACGTTGTAGCACATTTGAAAACCAAACAATGAATAACAAAACAATATTTTTAGTAGGAGTGGTTGGAGTAACTTTATTTGTAAGCAGCATTGTAGTCGGTGGACTTTTAATTGAAGATTACAGTATAGCTCGTCAATATATCAGTGAAACTTTTGCAGTAGATACTGAGTACGGAATAATGTTAAGAATCTTTGGACATATTCCAAGTGGCGTTTTATTCACAATTTTTAGTGTTCTTGCGTACAAATATTTTCCTCCTTCGAATTTAACCAAAATCGGGTTTTATGGACTTGCTCTATTCTATGGTATTGGAACCATTGTGGTTTCAATATTTCCCTGCGATAGTGGTTGTAATAAGGAATTTCTCGACCCTAGTATTTCACAGATGATTCAT
This sequence comes from bacterium, assembly GCA_008933615.1. NCBI lineage: Bacteria > bacterium. The sequence goes on from WBUR01000033.1 coordinate 14,222, forward strand.
AATCTTGCGGCTCTGATTATATATATATTTACTCCTTTGAGTATTATTATAACTGGTATCGGGTTAAGCAAAACTATTAATTATAGAAGCCTTTCAATTATAGCCATAGTATTGGGATTTCTAAGTGTTCTATTTGTCTATCTATTTATTTCTCAATTTAATTCGGAATATGGAGGTTTAAATCAACGAATTATTGAATCATTGATTTTAGCTTGGATTATTGTATGTGCATTAAAGATAAACAAGCAGAAAACATTTTATAAGCATTATGCTAGTGAAAATGCTAAATAGGGATACAATAAACAAAAAATGGGCAAGTTCTTAGTTCCTTTTTTATTGTAGGATAAAGGAAGAATTTAATAAAAACGTGCTACAACAGCACCTAAGAAGACATGGGGCGGACAGTGGTTTTCGGATGGTTTGTTCTTCGTGGCTACATTTGTCACAGGCGAATATGAAATCGCTTCGTAATGCCACACGTTTCTTAGCTGCCAAACGTTACCTGCAAGTGTAACAAAACGACACAACTGACATAAAAGATAGACAAAATGTATTCAATCAATAAGACAGGAATTACGAAAAGACTTGAGACTTGGCAACTAATAATTCCATTGGTTGACAATTCTGGCAACAAGTTTCCGCAGACCCAAATTGACGAAATTCTTGAAAATATTGGTGTGACATTTCCCGGTTATACAATGGTAAATTGTATGGGATTTTGGAAAGACCAAACACAAACATACAAGGACGAAAACTTACAGGTAATTATTGATACTCTACCAAACGCAAGTGCAGACACTTCTTCATTTTTTAGTAATCTTAAAGACGAGTTGTGCAAAACACTTGGACAAGAAAAAATTTATGTAACGAAAACAGGCGACAAAGTAGAACTAATTTCATTCAAAGAGTTTTTTTCTGAATTAGGGTTGGAATTAGAAACCACTAAAAATAGTGACGAAGAAAATTTAAAACTTGCGGGACAACTTGTCGCAAACCACGACTTTATCCTAAAACGACTTGCTTACGAAACAGTTGTTTTACAAAGAGACCTGACAAGCAAGAAAATTATTTGGGAAAGAAAAATTTGTGGTATAAGATTAAGAACAGAATTTGAAGACAATTTTTCCCTAGATGTAATTCTTTGCGGAGCTGACCAACTCAACCAACTTGGAAATGCAATTTTCCAAAACAAAGAAATTGTAATCGTAGGCGACTATGAATATCAAAAGTATTTTTTGGAAAAAGTTGCGTATAAGCCAATAGTTGAAGCGAAATTAGGAAATATAGAAAATGACATAGCATTTACAAACCAACAAGGTAATCCAATTACAACAAAGAAGTTTATTGAATTATTTACTATGACAGTCTTTAGCAATTATATGGTTCTAAGAGAAGAAAATTTTCAATCTTCTGAAATCAAAATTAATGTTGGTCAAGACGGTTCTATGCAAATCGGAGAAAACAAAATAAACGGAAATTATTTGTTTCATTGTCCAGCTATAATAAAAAGCAAAGAAGTTCAGAAATTAATTTTGGTTTGCCTAAACCAAGCCATCTCACAATATGAAAACAATCAATTAGACACTATTGCTTTGTTGCAAACTAAAGCAAGGACAAAATATGTAAAGAATAGAGCAATGGTAAGAAATATGATAAATAACAGATAGTTAAAACCATATAAAAAGAAGGATAAGCATTGCTGGTGATGCACAGGTATCAACGTGTGTTCGGACAAGGAACCCAAGTTAATGCCTGGCAGGTAGGTTCGAGACCTACATCCTTCACAAAAGACAGAAATGATAAGAAGAACAGCTTCATATACAACATTGCAAACGCAAATCCAATCAATATTTGACTTTGCAGTTGTTGTGTGCCATTCCGTTCCTGCTTTAAAACTGCAAATGAAACTTTTGGACGATGGCAAAATCACTAAACTTCCTGACCCCGATTATTTTGAAGCAAATAATCCAACAACAAAACTGAGAGAACAAGCAGACGGCTATAAGGACAAATTGGCGACTTATCTTTTTCTAAGTTCGTTTGCCTTTTTTGAAAACTATTTAGGAAGTGCTTTAAAAGAAGTTCTTGAATTAAGTGTCACTATCCCTGAAAAATCAGCCTTAAAAAGTAGTTTGACAAATAACACGAATACAAAACCAAAGAAAATTTTGCGTAGCAGTTTTGACCAAAGACACCTTCAACGATACGACAAATATTCAAGAGAACTGGATGCGACAAATTATATTCATCCTGACAGTTTAGTTTCAATTATATCAGTAGAAAATCTTCTCAAGACCATAATGGATTTAAAAGCAAATCAAATCCCTGACTTTTTAGTTAACACAATTAAAATGGACATTTTAGAAGCAGACAAAAATTCTTTTGGAACTTACCGACAATTAAGGAATGACATTGCACACGGTGACAATCCGACTGTTACTATGCGGAAAGTTAAGGAGGCAAATAAGTTTTTACGAAAGTTTGCAACTCATATTGACGAGTTTTTAATGGAACATTATGTAAAAATTGACAACTATAAACGATGACAGACGATAAAACACCAGCAGGTAACAGCACCTACAAGAAATTGGCGGTTCAGTGGTTAAATGAAACGTTGTGCCTCGTATCAAACTTAATAATGGCAGACAGTTTACGTCTCCGAAATCGCCAACTTCTTGTAGCTGCAAACCGTTATCTGACATCCGCCTGGAAGGAAATACGACATGACAATAAAAAGTTGGTACATATACTTGTTTGTAATGATGTGCACGTTCCCGACATTAGGCTGCGCACAATCAACTTCCATCAGCACAAACATTCCATCCTCTCGATTGAATGACGAGAGGTATATGTCACCAGATCAAGCTTTTACTCTTAAAGTCCCATACTTACTCAAGCCTGGTGCCAAAATTCATGAAGAAACTCCTGAAGGCGGGACATTAATTGTAACTTTCTCGGATGACTTTGGTCAAGTGTACTATTTCGTTCGAAGTAATAACACCAAACGAAATTGGACAATTGACACAATGGCTTCGATGTTGGAAATTGGGGATGTAGTTCAGGATACCCAGTTTGTTAAAACAAAACTTGGCATCCAGCTTCACTTTCAAGCAATTCGTAAAGGATCCGGGCTGCTACGAGGCACGAAGACTGAAGGAGCCGTAACATCCGATATCATTACTGATCTTGTCGAAGCCAAGTGTATCTTTTTTGACGCTCAGAATATGTATGACATTACCGCTGGTTGGAGTGTTGATGATTCGACAAAGTATAAAAGTTCAATGAAGAATGTAATACAAAGACTTGAGAAATTTCTGTCAGGATTGCAATTTCAATAATTTTCAGGCGGACGTCAGATAAGAGATTGTGGGCGTCGCTCGCCAGTAGCTCGCTCACGACTTAGAATGTTCTTAATTAACTTTAATTTCTCGCGTGCGAGCTACTGCGTGTAGCCGCCGAGCGTTACCAGCAATGTTAGACAACCGGGCTCAATCACGACTGACTACGATTTCAAAGATAGAATTAAAACATGCGATATGAAAACAGCTCCCGAACACAATGAGCGAATTGCAAAAATGACATTTGCATCTGTGTATCCGCACTACATCATTAAGGTTAAGAGCAAAGGCAGGACAATAGAAGAATTACATCAAATAATAGAATGGCTGACAGGTTTTGACACCAAAAAATTACAAGAACTCATTGATGATAAAGTAACTTTTGAAACTTTTTTTAAGAAGGCAAAATTGAACCCCAATGCACAACTAATAACGGGAGTAATTTGCGGCTACCGTATAGAAGAAATTGAAAACCCATTGACAAAACAAGTGAGGTGTTTAGACAAGTTGGTAGACGAATTGGCGAAAGGCAAAAAGATGGAAAAGATTTTAAAACAATAATTAAAGTCAGAATTATGGCAAAAACAAAGACAACTTACTCAGGGCAAAACGTAATAGAGTTTGTAAACTCATACGTTGACAACGAGCAGAAAAAAGCGGACAGTTTTCGACTGATTGAGCTAATGAAAGCGTGGTCTGATTCTGAACCTAAAATGTGGGGACCGAGCATTATTGGGTTTGGAAATTACCATTACAAATATGCAAGCGGACACGAAGGAGATGCACCAGTTCTTGGATTTTCTCCCAGAAAAGCAGCACTTACGTTTTACGTTTATTCAGACACAGAAAGAAGTAAATTAGTTTTAGCTGACCTTGGTAAATTCAAAATGAGTAAAGCCTGTATATATGTGAAAAAACTTTCCGACATCAATTTATCAGTTTTAAAGGAGATCTGTATAGAATCAATAAAATACATTAGCGAGCATCACGAATGTTCTTGCAGAGTAAAATAACAGATACATTGACGAAAGACAGAAACACTGCTGGTAACAGCGGTTTTGCGTCAGGCGGGGTGACGTGGTAAATTAGACATCAGTTCTTTTTATTAACTTTGGTGCAAGGTTGAAAGTTTGTGCTTCTAATCCCGCCCGAACGCAAAGCCCGAAAACGTTATGCGACCATGTAATTCCATTAATCTTTCCACCCATCTCTCCGTCTTAATAGTCCCCCGCCTTCAATAATCATTGCGTATTATGCCGGATTGAATTAAATTTTCAGCCGTCTGTAATAAGTTGCCTGAATGGCACAAAAACAATCATAGGAGATTTATGAAACGATTAACCCAAGGCCTTGCACTATTGATCATGCTGGTAATGATTGGATGTGCGAAGAAGGCAGAGCACAAAGACTTTGTTTTTCAAACGGAACAATTTGCCGATTTGAAAATCATTCGTTACCAGGTTCCCGGATTTGAGCAATTGACCCCGAAACAAAAAGAAATGGTGTATTATCTCTATGAAGCCGGTTTGTCCGGAAGGGATATCATTTGGGATCAGAATTATAAAAATAATCTACTGGTACGCAGAACACTGGAATCGATCGTAGCCAATTACAAGGGCGACCGTAATACAGAGGATTTCAAAAAATTCATGGTCTACACCAAGCGGGTTTGGTTTTCAAACGGAATTCACCATCATTACGGAAGCAAGAAATTTGAACCCGGTTTTTCATCGGATTACTTCGATCAACTGATTAAGAATTCTCCCGGCACATATCCCCTTGCAAAGGATGAAACCGTAGATCAGCTCATTGCTAAACTGACGCCAATCTTGTTTGACCCTAACCTGGATGCAAAACGGGTCAACCTTGACGCTAAAGACGATATCATCAAAACGTCCGCAATGAATTTCTATGAAGGGCTAACGCAAAAAGAAGTCGAGGCTTATTACGCGAAAGTCATTGATACGAAAAACCCGCAACCCATTTCGTACGGATTAAATTCAAAACTCGTAAAAGAGAACGGCGCTATCCAGGAAAAAGTCTGGAAAGTCGGCGGGATGTATTCTCCCGCCATTGAGAAGATAGTATACTGGCTTGAAAAAGCGAGTTCGGTTGCTGAAAACGAAACGCAGAAAGCTGCATTGGATAAATTAATCGAATATTACAAGACGGGCGATCTTAAGAAATTTGACGAGTATAATATCCTCTGGGTCAAGGACACGGAGTCCATGATCGACGTGAACAACGGATTTATTGAAGTATACGGAGATCCGTTGGGCTACCGAGGCTCTTTTGAGGCCATTGTCTCAATCAAAGACATGGAAGCCAGCAAACGTATTGACGCGATCAGCAACCAAGCACAATGGTTTGAGGATAATTCTCCATTGGCGTCCGAACATAAAAAGAAAAATGTGACAGGCATCTCAGCCAAAGTCATTACCGTAGTAGTTGAATCGGGCGATGCCTCTCCTACTACGCCTATTGGTATCAACCTTCCCAATGCAAACTGGATTCGTAAGGAATATGGTTCCAAATCAGTCAACCTTGGCAATATTGTTTATGCCTATGCCAAGGCCGCCGAAGGATCGGGTTTTCTTGCAGAGTTTGCTTATACACAGGAAGAGATTGACAGAATAAAAAAATACGGTGCGCTGGCAAGCGATCTTCACACGGATATGCATGAAGTCATCGGACATGCTTCGGGACAAATTAACCCCGGCGTCGGCACACCGAAACAATCGCTAAAAAACTACGCGTCAACGATCGAAGAAGCCAGAGCCGATCTTGTTGGACTCTACTATATCATGGATCAGAAACTGATCGATATCGGCGTTATGCCTAATTTTGATGTAAGCAAAGCAGCATACGATGGGCAGATGCGCAACGGCTTAATGACCCAGCTTACGCGTTTACAGTTGGGAGACGATATTGAACAAGCGCATATGCGCAACCGCCAGCTGATCGCAAAATGGGTCTATGAAAAAGGGCTGCCGGAAAATGTAATCGAAAAAAAGGTCAAAGAAGGCAAAACGTATATTGTAATCAACGACTATATGAAATTGCGGACCTTGTACGGCCAACTTTTGAAAGAAACGCAGCGCATCACTTCCGAAGGTGATTTCAAAGCAGCCCAGGAGTTAGTCGAAAATTACGGCGTAAAAGTGGATCATGAACTGCACAAAGAGGTTAAAGAACGCTATGACAAGCTCAACATCTCTCCGTACGGCGGGTTTATTAATCCCAAGCTTGCGCCGGTCATGCAGGGCGATAAATTGGTCGACGTCAAGATTGAATATCCGGCAGACTTCACGGAACAGATGATGTTTTACGCAAAAGAATACTCTTTTCTGCCGACGTTTAACTGATTAAAGACACTGCTAATTCATTTATAATAACTCCTCGTTTCTAAACGGGGAGTTATTCTTTTTTTGGATGAATGATTATGAGAAGGAGGAAATGTATGATTGAAAGAATTCTGAAAACAGTATGGCTGGCGTGTATGTTGCTCTTCGTTGGCTGTCTCGGCGTGGAGAAAAAGGAATATACGATCAAACTAAAGGACGGCCAATCCGGTACGGCCACGGTCAAATACATAAATATTTTCTCTAATGATGACGATGAAAAGGACGTGTCGTTTAAAGATTTCGGAGAATTAGTCAGCGATTACCTTCAGGGCGATAAGATTGAAAAAGATTACCCTGGAATTCGTGACGTAAAAAAACGGCTCTTTATTGAAAATAATGCTGTATGCGGTGAAATCACGTTTACATTTGACAGCCTAAGCCAAATAAGAATATTCCGATATGACGATGGACCTTTCATGTTCTACGTAAATTCCGGCTCCAGCCCGTCTGAAAAATTTGATTCATCTAACGGCATATTTGGAGGCGACATTATGCCTGTTATCTTTTGGAATAAGAGTATGAAAGAATTACTATTTAAGACACGGGTAACAGAAGATACCGGCGGCAAACGAAACCTAGCCAACTGGTACAAAATGTGGCAAAGCAACCAAGACGCAACCAAGTAAAGGCACTTTTGAGCGGTTTCTTTACTTGACTTTAGAACAAAAAAATACTACAATATTATCACTCTAAGTTCTTGTAATGCGTTGTTGTACCAAGACTTAACCGCCTAATTATAATGAACATCTTAGTTAAGTCTGATCAGCTAAGGACAATGATAAGCACGATCGTGTTCTTTGTCACAATAGCGTTTACAAGTGGCCGACCAATCGATGCGCAGACTGTGAGTGAATTGATTGCGCAAGGAGATGCACTCCATAATCAATTTGATACATACGGTGCGTTTAAAGCGTATAAGGCTGCTTCAATTCTCGACAGCACAAATTTTGATGTGTTATGGAAAATGGCCGGCGAACTTATTGACATGGGAAATGAATTACCGAAAAGCAATGATCAGGCGGCTAAATATCGTGAAGCTGAAGTCATATCGCGCAAAGCCATTTATCTCAATCCCAACCATACCAAAGGACACGTCATGCTGGCTCTGGCTCTTGAGAAGACGGCTTTAGGTTATACAGGTACGGATCGGGTCAAAACTCTGAATCAATCGCGCATAGCTGCTGAAAAGGCAATTGAGATCAATGCGGAAGAAGATTTAGCTCTTTCACTTTTAGGGCGCTGGAATAGGGAAATGACAAATACCGCATGGATAACCAGAACTTTTTCAAAACTCTTTGTTGTGAGCACGCCTCCTGCAACTTATGAAAAGGCGGCCGACCAATTCGCCAAAGCCATCGCTATCAATCATAACTGCATATCTCACTATTTGGAATTAGGCAAAACGTTGGTTCTATTAGAGAAATGGACAGAAGCCGACGAGGCCTTTCAGAAAGTTATGGATTTACAGGTTACGCAGAAAAGCGATAGTAAATGGCAACGTGTGGCTAAACATTATTTGCAGTTGCTTCAGCAAGGAAATCATTCGGAACTAGTTGATTCAATCGAAGAATAATTTTTTAATCAGATCGAACATTTAGCATAGGAGGTTAACATGACCATCCGGGTTACCAATGCAGAAAACGGAATAGTTGAAGATTTCAAATCGAACAATTTGGATTTCATTCGGCGGAGTTATACAGAATTTGATGCAGTTGAGACGATGAGCGAGGAGGACTATAAAAAACTATCATTGTTAATCGTAAAAAAACGTTATACGGATACACGGTTTGATAATCTCGAGTGGACTATCGAAACGTTACCGGACTAGACCATGTTGAAAGTTGGACAAAAAGCACCGGACTTCAAGTTATCGGATACGAACGGCAACGTGATAGTACTTTCAAGTTTCATAGGCAGAAAAGTTGTGTTGTTCTTTTATCCTAAAGACGACACGCCGGGCTGCACTAAAGAGGCCTGTAGTTTTAACGCCGGAATTAAGAAATTTGAAAAGCAAAAAATTGCCGTATTCGGTATCAGCCCCGACGATATGAAATCTCACCGGAAATTTACTGAAAAATTTAATTTATCATTCCCCCTTTTATCCGATATCGGTCATAAAGTCGCTGAAAAATACGGCGCATGGGGAAAGAAGAAACTATACGGGCGGGAATACGAAGGCGTGATCCGATCAACATTCCTCATAGATGAAAAAGGAAATGTTGAATACATTTTTGATAAAGTTAAGGTTGACATACACGCTGATGAAGTTCTGGAAGCTATGAAATGGTAAATTCTAACTAGTCGTCTGATGCAAAAAAAAACCGTGTTATTAATTCTCTTCTTCGTCTTGTCCCTTCAGCCTCTGTATTCCCAGAATCCTCAATGGGAAAAACATACGTTCGAAAACTATGAATTTGAATTTAAGACGCCGTCTAACTGGAATGTGACCATCAATGACCGTGCCTCACAAATTTATGTCGAATGTTACAGCCCGGATAACCAAATTTACTTTTTCATAACCTCTGCCGAGAATGAGAAAAAATCTTCCCCCGACATCGTCTTATCGTATCTTAAAGTAACCTATGAAAACTGTGAGTTCATTCGTGAAGAAACAAAAAAAATCAACAATGTGGATTTTGTATTCAGTTCCGGAATCAACCGTATGTCTGAAATTCAGACCTATATTAAACTGGGCGTCGGAAAACACAAAGACCGCATTTATATGATTGACAGCGGCTATAGTGAAGTCAACAGTGAAGACGCCGATGACCTTCTGAATGACATTATTAACAGCGTCAAAGCGATCCACTAATCCCCTCTTCCCATATCTCCTGGACATCAAAAATAATTTAAATAAAAAAATCTCCGTTTTTGGCGGAGACTTTTTATTTATCTAATCTACAACATTAATCGTATTCCTGCGTGAGCGATTGCAGTTTTGCGAGCAAGATATTTTGCAGTTGCGGGTCGTTCAGCGCTATTGAAAAGGACGGGTCTATTCTCTGGATGATATTAATACATGCCGAAAAATTTAGAGTATGATAATAACTAAACCCTTCATGTAATAACAAATCATGGTAGGTGATCGTAGGATCATATGGGAAAACGAAGAAGCTATATCCCCCGGCATTTCGAAAAACATATTCGGCGCGGTCTATGCACAAAACATGTTGCCCTTGAAGCCACGCCAGGATAGACCATCCAGCAAACCCTTCCAGTAAGGAATCCCCGGATGCCAACCCAAAATACGTGTCTGATTCCGGCAGTGAATCCATCTTCATGGCCGTCCAGCCAAGCCCAACGTAGGCGCCGGACCCTTCGCTGCCCACAAGCGAACTGAATTCCGCATGCGCGCCCGGATAATCACCGGCTCCAAACTTGCTCCAGGCTGCATCCAGCGGATTCGGATCGTCACAGCTCATCGCGATCAGTGATAAACCTAGTAAATATCTTATTGCTCTCTTCATGACTGCACCTTGTTTTATTTATTGACCGTTGTTCAAAATTTATAATTTCTTACTTGATAAGCAGCATCTTCTTCGACTGCACGCCCTTCAGTGTCTCCAGACGGTAGATATAAAGCCCGCTGGATACCTGCTGACCCATATCGTTCTTGCCGTTCCAAATCGCAGTATGGAATCCTGCTTCACGTGATTCGTTGATCAATTCTCTTACCTTTTGTCCGAGCACATTGTAGATCACGAGCTTAATCTTACCTTCATCCGGCAAGCCAAATTTGATAGTGGTGCTTGGGTTAAACGGATTCGGATAATTCTGAACAAGCTCGATTCGCGTCGGCAATTCAACATGTTCCGGATTATAGAACATGGCCAGCGTGCCTGATTTACCAATCTTGGCGGTAACCGTTTCCCGATTGCCTTCGCCGCCCTCATATATCCATTGTCCGTTATCTTCCCTGTAAATTCCAATCTTGTTCTCGGAATAGTCCGGATACCGCTGTGACAAGGCATCTATCATGCTTTGATCATACTTCAATGTCACGGTCAATGATTTCTTAATCTCAACGGTGCTCAAAATCTTCACGGATTCACCTATTTGAATCCATGCCGATACCGCTTCCGTTAACAATTCTTTCGGAAGAAGATTCTGACTCGATATCACTTTAGCTAGTGATGCCGACATCTGTTTCTCGCCGCTTACACGCGTGACGAGAATATATCCGGGACGATCCACACTCTCTTTTGCGCCACTCAAGGTAACGTAACCGTCTACCGATTTCAACGCAATCGCCGTCTTCGCGCTAACTGTCGTGATGTTGTAAACCTGAATTGATGTCGTGCTGTTGCCCACCGTATCCACGCCGGTGATCGACATCGTTAATTCACCGCTAACGGATAATTTATACGGAACCGAATAGAGCAGGCCGGAAAGATTTGCAACCGTAAGCGTATCATTAGCTACGACGGCGTTCGATGCATCACGCAGAATAAAAATACCCGTGAGCAAATTGAGCGCCTCATCACTGTGAACATACACTTCGATATAATTCTGCAATATGGTACTTGCAAGAACGCCTACGAATAATCCAGGGTTCACAGCATCTACATTGAACGATAACGCATTGGTCACCGTAATTCCGCCTTGATTGTCATTAGCGCTCACGCGCCAGTAATATGTACCCAAGCTATCAAGCGGCGAACTCAATGTAAACGCAGTATCAGCAATGTTCGAGAACTGAACCATGCTGCTGAAATTGCTTGTTTTACTGATCTGTAAAGTGTATCGCAGTGTATCGCCGTCTGCATCTCCACGTCCTTCCCACGTGAAAGTTGGCGTCCTGGTACTCACCACTACATTATTTGCCGGCTGTTTACCCGCAAAAGCTATCGGGGCTGAATTCAGAACTCCAAAACCGGACAAATCGATGATGTAGTTTGAGACCACAGAATTGTTGCCAACATACACCGTATCTAATATCGTTCCTCCGCCGGACGGTGTAAATCTAGCAGTCACAACGAGCGTATCGCTGGCATTCAATATCGCCGGCAATAGAACAGAATAGGTCAAAGCATAACGTCCGCTCGTTCCAATCGCAAGACTGCTAATGATTACCTGACCTGCCACCGGATATAATTTGATGTTCGTCTGTGCGTTGCTGCCCACCTTAATATTGCCGAAATTGTACGCCGCAACATTTGACGATAAACCACCGGATTGTCCCGTTCCGTCAAACCCAAGGCTTAATGAACTTACCTGTGAATTATTGCCGATCCTCAACGTATCACGTATAATTCCGGTCACACTGGGTCTGAACTTTACTAATGCAACCAGCGTATCACCGGTAGCCAATGTATCCGGCAGGCTTCCAGCACTCGTCGTAAACTGGATACCGTTGTCCAGCGAAAGATTATTAACAATAACCCTGCCTGTCGCTGCGTAAATCTTTATAGACTGTTGTGAACTATCGGTAACGAGAACATTCCCAAAATTATAGCCTAACGGACTTGCCGCTATAGTTCCAGCCGTTCCAGTCCCCGTCACATTGATCTTAACGGGATTCAGCAGTGAGTTATTCGTTATTATAAGTCTATCACTCAGCGGACCAAACGTAGAAGGCTTGAATTTAACATCCACAAACAAAGTATCCACGCCGGCTACCAGCGTCACAGGAATACCCGATGTAGAAACGACCGTGAAGTCCCCTCCTGTTTCCATCGAACCGGCGTTAACAATGATATTCGCTCCTGTTGCATAGACTTTTAATGTCTGTAGCGCACTATCACCAACCAGCACATTTCCGAAATTAGCGCTTGTCGGTACTACCACCAAGGTTCCTGAATTTCCCACGCCGTTTAACCTCACATTAAACACGCTTTGCGATGAATTATTAAATACCCTAATGGTGTCGCTGGTAGTGGCGAACGTGAGCGGCTTGTATTGAACGCCCATGAATAACGTATCACCGGGAAATACCGTGTCCGGAAGTGAATTTGCCGTCGTGAACTTGAACTCAGTTCCAAAATCGAACTTCAAGCTGTCTACAATAACAGCGCCTGAATTAGTATAAAGTTTCAACACGCGCTGCGCACTGTCGCCTATAGTAACCAACCCAAAGTTCGCAGAAAGCGGCGCGAGAATACCGGTCGATCCGGTACCGCTAAGCGAGATCAATAAAGGATTATTAACGGAAATATTAATGATCTGCGCCGTGTCAACTATCGCCGCAAATGTTTTCGGCTTAAACCGGATCGTGGCTAAGAGTGTATCGCCGATGTTCAATGTTACAGGCAGCGACTGGTTTGGAATTATTACAAAATGAACGCCTGACGTTAGCGTGGCATTGGTAACATCGATGCCGTTGGAGGAACCGTATATTTTCACCGATTGTTGTGCACTGTCGCCGATCTGAACCGATCCAAACGTCAATGAATTTGCGGAAACAAACAAACTACCCAAAGAACCTGTACCGCTGACGGCTAACTTGAATGGAGATACTCCGGAATTATTTAGAATCCGAATGGTATCGTTCTTCAACCCAACAGTTAACGGCTTGAACTTAAGATTAACAATCAGTGTATCTCCGCTAAACAATGTCGACGGGCCGGCCGTGGATACAATTGAGAACTGAGTTCCGGCAAACAGACTCGTTCCCGTTAAAGCAACAGCGCCGCCAACCGAGTATACCTTGAATGTGCTCTGTAGGCTATCCCCAGCTTGCAGATTTCCAAAATTGAATGATGACGGCGAAGCGGCAAGTGTTCCGGAAATTCCATTTCCATCAAGCGCAACCTTGAATACCGGCACGCCAGAGTTATTGATCACAGATAATGTATCCGTGAGCGCTCCAAATGCTGTTGGTGCAAACTGAACGTTTATTGAGAGTGTGTCACCCATAAACAATGTATCCGGCAATGTCAGAGCATTTGTGATCGTGAAGTTTGTGCCTGCTAAGATACTTGCAGCACTTACCCTTACTGCTCCGCCGTTAGAGAATACTTTGATCGTCTGCGTCGCATTGTTCCCTACCGCAACATTGCCGTAATTAGCCGGATTGAAGTTAGAGGCAATTGAACCACTGACGCCCGTGCCATTGAGCGCAACCTTGAATGCCGGTACGCCGGAGTTGTTATTCACAACTAATGTATCCGTCAAGCTGCTAAATGCCCTAGGCGTGAACTGCACGTCTACAGCCAATGTATCGCCGTAATTTAAGGTTACCGGTAATACGACCTGAGGTACAGCTGTGAAGTTGGCTCCGAAATCCAACGATGTACTATTGACCGTCACCGAACCTGCAGTTGCAAAGACTTTGACAGTCTGCGTGACGCTGTCCCCGACTGCTACATTTCCATTATTAACTGCAGGCGTGAGGGTGGCCAGGGTCGCAGGCAAGTAAGTAATGATCAACTGCGGCCGTCGAGCATTGTCCGGAGCCCCTTCCCTGGAGTAATAATTATTGTAGTAAGCGCCTGCGCCGTTGTTGACGTTGAAAGAAATCTTTCCGTCCGCCTGGCGCTGATTTCTGACCGAATCTCTCAATACATTCGATGTGGCCGAGAAAGTATAGTCATAAGTACCCGCCATCCACGCAAACCACGAGGCCGCCGGAGGATTGGTCACCGCGGGACGCGTATTCCATGTAATCGTCGCCTCGTTCCAACTATCGTCACTCACGAAATGCAGGTAATCGTTAGGGTCGTAATTGTATGCAAACCCATCCGAGTTAGCGATCTGGAATGTCGCTTGTGTCACATCTGCATCCGCAGGAATTAAAGAAAGATCAAACCGCAAGTAACCATGGGACTCATTGTTCTGGTAATTCGTATTGGATCCAAAAACATAAATCCTCGGATCCGAACCGTAATTGGTCGTCGGGTTCACCGCGCTGACACGCGCATCCGCCTCGGGATAGATCACGATGGTCACGGGCGTCACCGGTTTGACCAAACTGCTTCCTTCTAAACTGACGATTAGCGGGCTGACAGTTGAGTTATTCACAAAGATCGCCGCATCGGCTAACGAAGAAGCTACGACAAGCGGCTTGAATTGGATCGTGAAATTAAGTGTGTCGCCTGTAAACAATGTATCGGGTAACACCGCCGCAGATGATACAGTGAAATGAGTTCCTACCAACAGGTTGAGATTATTGACAACGACAATTCCGTTTGCGGCAAAAAGCTTGATATCCTGCGAAACGCTGTCACCCACAACCACTTCTCCGAAATTCACAGTGGGATTAAGAGTAGCCAGAGTGCCCGCATTACCGTTCCCGTCCAGCGTGATCTTGAGCGGATTGATTGATGAATTGTTGCTTAACCTGACCGTATCCGAAAGAATGCCGAATGCAGTTGGTTTGAATTTAATGTCAAATACTAGTGTATCGCCGTCAAATAAAGTATCCGGCAACAACGGCGCATTCTCAAGAATAAAATCAGAACCGGAGTCCAAGGTGGAAGAATTTACTGCAACAGCGCCGCCGGTCGAATATACCTTAAAGGTCTGCGAAAGGCTGTCTGAAACCAGTACATTTCCGAAATTGAATGATGCCGGTGATACGGCCAGGACCCCGGTTATGCCGGAACCATTTAGCGCAACTTTGAATACCGGCACTCCGCTGTTATTGGTTACCGATAGCGTATCAGTTAGTACTCCAAATGCTGTTGGTGCAAACTGAATGTCAACGGCCAATGTGTCGCCTGCGAACAGCGTGTCAGGGAAGGTCAGAGCGTTGGTGATAGTGAAGTCAGTGCCTGCTAAGATAGATGCAGCACTTACGCTCACTGCACCGCCGTTTGAGTAAATCTTGATAGTCTGTGTCGTATTATTTCCGACAGTAACATTTCCGTAATTAGCCGGATTGACGTCCGATGCGATAGTTCCAGAAACGCCGTTGCCGTCTAATGCAATCTTGAATACAGGTACACCTGAATTATTAGTTATCGATAGAGTATCGGTGAGTGCACCAAATGCCGTAGGCGTAAATTGCACATCAACAAATAAGGTATCACCTACGAACAATGTATCCGGGAATGTCAGAGCGTTAATGATAGTGAAGTTCGTTCCCGACAAGATATTTGCAGAGCTCACTTCAACTGCGCCGCCGTTTGAGAATACTTTGATTGTCTGTGTTGTGTTTGAACCGACAGCAACATTACCGTAGTTCTCGGGATTATTAAGTGCAGCAATTATTCCTGATGTTCCCGTTCCGTCCAATGCGATGACGAACGGATTAACGGATGTGTTGTTTGTCAAACGTAGGGTATCGGTTAACACGCTAAATGCAGTCGGTGTGAATCTTACGTCAACCAATACGGTATCACCGGCTAACAAGGTGTCGGGAAGTGTTAACGGAGTTGCTAGCGTGAAGTCGGTACCAAAATCAAAACTCGATCCTGTGATCTCCGCCCATCCTCCATTGACGAATACTTTTGTCTGTATCACGGCGTTATTTCCGAGCGAAACGTTTCCGAAGTTGATTGCAGGAATTGACGCGGAAAGAGTTCCGACTGGGAACGAACCTGCAACCTGATTTGAATACTGACCTATCTGATAACTGCTGTCGACGCCTGAAATACGGTAGTAGTAGGTATAGCCAATCAGTGCAGTCAAATCTGTAAACATGCTATCCGGTTTTGTCACTCGTCCGATGGAATCGGATGGCGAAGGAGTGAAACCACTTGTAACACTTCTGTAGACAATGTAGTGACTCAAATCGGATTCTTGATTTCCGTTCCATGACACACCGATTGAATCTGGAACAAAGGGAATTACCGATAGTCCCTGCGGAGCAAGCGGCGAAAGTGCGCCGGAATTCGAAACGAACTGCGTACTACCTGCCACCGTTCCATTGTATGCGTTAGCGGTGCCATCAAACGCTGTCAATGTGCCTGTCGGCTCATCCAGATGATAGAGTGCCTCGAGGCCGGTCTCGTCACCTTTCCATGGCCTGCTGAGCCCTTGAAGAACTTGAACCGGTGACAAGGCAAAATTCCAGATGCCTAATTCATCAATTTCCGCATCTGCATTTCCCCATCCGTTATTGTATACGCCTATCGCCGCGTTCACACCTGACGCAGTTCTGGAATACGCACCATTCGCTTGTTCAATGCCGTTAATATAGATGCGTGCAACAGAACCATCCAGAGTTGCTGTGATATACGTCCATTCCCCCGCTCGAACTTGATTCGGCGGAGTACTAATACCGCCATTAGGTACGCCCCATTCAATATAGGCCGTTCCATCTCCGAGAATTCCTAAAGCCCATCCATCCTCATTCGTACCCGCACTTCCGCGATTCGCCCAAATCGCCTGCTGTTGCATGGTGATCGGTTTGACCCAGGCGCTGATGGACATGGTCAAATTTTCAAACGTGCTTGGCAGCCCTACATAGTCGTAATTAATTGAAACTGCATTCCCCGCCTCGACCACCGGCACCGCCGCGTCTTCATTGGAGAATCCGCTTTCTTGTCCTATTGAGTTTACGGCGGCAACGCGGAAATAGTAGATCTGTCCGTTAGTCAAACCTGTAATCGTTTTTGACGTATCAGAAGCTCCGCCGATTGTGCTGTCTTGCAGTGTAGTGGGTAACGTTGTTATATCATAATAGATCCGATATTTTGTGGTCAGCCCATCAGTGTTGGCGTTCCACTTAAGTTCTACCTGTCCGTTACGCGCGATCACATAGAGGCCGTTTGGCGCGGAAGGAGCAAAACTTGGAATAAATGGCGCGGAGAAATTGGATGTATTGCCAAGACTGTCCTGCATCGCCGTTAAAGCCATGCCGGCGAACAACGGAACTTTTTTCAACCACAATCCGGCGCCATTTGCATAGGTAGTATCAAGAAATATCTGTCCGTCATTCGAACTATCCGCGAAGATCTGCACCAGTGCATTCGGAGCTGCATTTCCCAACACCGTAGAATCGGGCAGAACGAGCGTGATTCGCGGCGGCTGCACGCCTAATTGCGCCAAAGCGTTTATGCTGATGTCACCAAAGTTGTGGTGAATCTTGTTTCCATAAAATGTGATACTGTCGGTCGGAGCATCCTGAATTATAAGAGGACTGCTGAGCAAGTATGCAATGGTATTTCCGACGAGACTATCCCTGCGCGAAGATCCTGTAATATAGAACCCGCTTGAAGTTCCGGCGATAGGAACGCCGGCCGCCGTAACACCCATGAAATTTCCAGCAACCAGATTATCCGTTGAATTACCTAACGCAACCGTATAACCGATTCCGCCGCCGAGTACATTTCCCTGGCCGGGTTGATAACCGCCAATTCGATTGAATGGCCCGGACACATTGACACCGACAATGCTGTAACCGACGCCTGTTGTACCTGCAGAATCCGTTCCGAAAACATTACCGATGACGGTATTTGAATCCGCAAGGAATTGGATATCCACTCCCCAGTTGTCATTGCCGGAAATAAAATTACGTCCGTTTAACGTACCGTTACCAATCGTATTTCCGCTGGCATCATCAATTTCGATTCCGTTGGTACCGTTACCAAGGTCGGCTTGCCCGTCCGCCGAGAGGCCGACATAATTTCCGAGAACCGATATATTTCTTGCACCGTTTTCAATTCGCAATCCTGACGTAGTGTTTCCTGAAATCACGTTTCTATCGGCAAATGTCGTTCCGCCGATGAGCGATCCGAATGCAACATTGGTGAGTGTTATACCTGCAAGGTTAGGCAGAGCGACATTTCCTGTCGAGTCGGTTCCGATGAAATTACCGGTGACAACGTGATTGTCCGTACCGGCTATATAGACTCCCGCGTTATCATTTCCGGAGATAACGTTATTGATAATTTTAGTATTGGATCCGTACAGATACGCGCCAAAAGCGACGTTTCCAAGATCTGCGGTACCGGTAGCGTCCGTTCCGATAAAATTTCCGTTAACTACATCGGGCCCAAATAGGTACAAACCGTGTGCGCTGTTTGCCGAAATGATGTTTCTGCCTGCAGGTGTTCCGTCGCCGATGAAATTCGGCCCGGTCGTTGACTGCGTTGCAATGCCGATCGCATTTCCTAAAGATACGGTACCTGTTATATCCGTTCCGATCTTGTTTGCCAAAACATAATTTGAATCGGCGCCGTTGTTCTGAATATTGATGGCAAAATTGGTATTGCCTGAGATCACATTTCCAGCACCCGGTAAACCGATCTGGTTGTACTTCGATAGTGAATCAACGATAATTCCGTAATCGTTTGGAATAGCGGCCGTTGCACTGACATCCGTTCCGATGCCGTTATTGAAAATCGTATTGTAACTGCTCTCTACAATTTGAATACCGGCTACGCTGTGTCCGGAAATGAGGTTCTGGCTGATCGTAATCCCGCCGTACGCCTGGATGCCTATACCGAGTCCTTGTGGAACTCCGTAAGCCGCGCCTCCGCCTGCATCCGTACCGATAATATTATTACTTAAGAACCACAAGATCCCGGGCGCGATGCCGGCCAACGTATTGCCTGCGATGTGGCTATTGATGATCGTATCTCGAACTGCATCGCCTTGAATACCGATCACCGTGAATTCCAGAGCGTCCACATTATCCAGCTTGCTGTTATTTCCGCCGGCGCCGGCATTATCCAGGAATATACCGCGCTGAGCCATACCGCGGCCGAACATGTTGAAATTTCGTAATTGACTGAACGGCGCTCTCAAGCTGAACATCGCAAACCCAGTATAGCCGGAAACTGCGCTCACCGTCACATTGGAAGCTTGCCCGTCAATATCAAGCGTGTCGGTAATGTTTGGCATCGGCCTGGTTACAAATATCGTGTCATTCACAGGCAAACTAAATGTAATAAGGTTTCTTCCGACCATAGCGTTTGCACGTCCAATAGCGTACCGCAAAGTGCCGGCTGAACTGTCATCCAGCGTACTGGTTACAACGAACGGATCTGCCGGAATCGCGGCGAACGGCGCAGAGAATCCAGATGTGCTCCGAGCGCTGTCTTGTAATGCCGTCAAATTTAATCCCGGAAGCAACGTCACTTTACGAGCCCAATTACCTGAGCCGTTCGCGTACGTGGAATCAAGAAAGTATTGACCTTCATCCGTCGAATCTGCGTAAATTTGCACCAGCGCAAAAGCCGCGGCGGTTCCGTGAACAGTAGAATCCGGATCAATCGTTGTAATGGAGGGAGAAATTACTCCGCCTTGAGCCCCGCCAGTGAAAATGATCCCGGCACCGAGATTATTATGAATACTGTTTTTTAATATTGTATTTGAGTCCGAGTTTGCGCCGTCAATTGAAATACCGGCCGCATTATTCGCAATAGTATTGAATCCCAAAGTATCCATAGATTCATCAGAGACCAGAACGATTCCTGTTCCGCCATTGCCCAGAGCTAAGCCACCTTGGCCAATGCCTATGAAGTTCCCGATTACAACGTTATTGCTACCCGCCGTCAATCGAACACCTCCAACCAAGTTACCCGAAATAATATTTTTCTGTGTTCCGCTGATCGTATCTCCAATGATATTGCGATGACCATTAAGGATATCAATGCCGTAAACCGGGTTCGAAACGGCTACCGTCCCGGTGGAATCCGTTCCTATAAAGTTACCCAACACTATATTGGAATCGCCGTTTTGAATGAACACGGCAAACAATGCGTTTCCGGAAATCACATTTCTGCCCAGGAAACTTCCGTCACCAATTTGATTATATTTTCCGTACACCTGAATGCCCGCTGAACTATTGGCGAGTGCGGCGATACCGGTCACATCAACGCCTATAAAATTTCCTTTGATCGTGTTTCCGAACCCTCCGACCTGCATACCGTAATTGTTACCCGAGATGAGATTACGTCCGCCAACGGAGCTGTTGCCGATCACATTGCCGTCAGAAGTTGCAACGATGTTTATACCAACCGTTCCGTTAGGAATCGCGGTAGTTCCTGTAGCGTCCGTACCCACAAAATTTCCCAGAACCACGTTACTATCTGCACCCTGGAAATACAAACCATTTTGAGTATTTCCCGAAAGAATATTCCGGCCGCCCGTCGTGCCGTCACCTATCTGATTATACATAGCAAATACGCCGATACCGCTTGCGTTAGGCAAGGCCAGCAATCCGGTCACATCCGTACCGAGATAGTTACCAAGCACGTGATTATTTGTTCCGCCTATTTCGATTCCCTCATCACCGTTACCGGAAATAATGTTACGTCCTCCGATCGTGCCATTACCGATCCAATTACCTGAAGGTCCGGTAACAAGCGCAACGCCCTCTGCCGTATTTGGAATAGCGGTTGTACCGTTAATATCTGTACCAATATAGTTTCCTAAAATTCGATTATTCTGAGAACCCGGTCCGGCAATTAGAATTCCGCGTAAATTACCTGAAATAATATTTCTGCCGTTTTGCTGACCGTTACCGATGTAATTCGCGCTCGGACCATAATCGATGATAATTCCTGCCGCCGGATTACCTATCGCGGTTGTTCCTGCAGAATCCACACCGATATGATTTCCGATAACAAAGTTGCTATCGGAATTATTTTGAAATACAATTCCATATTGCGCATTGCCGGAAATCACGTTTCGTCCTGAGTTTAACGTGTCGCCGATCGTATTGTATTTGGCGCCGCTGGCGATCTGTATACCGTAGTAATTGGCAACGCCGGCAGCCGTTCCGTTTAAATTCGTCCCGAACGTATTTCCGCGTGCCGTACTATAGCGAGAACCGTTCATAAAAAGTCCTGCACCGCTATTGAAGTTCTGGAAATTGAGATATTGAACCGTGTTGTTTTTACCGTTGATCTCAATGCCCCAATTGGCAACGTCACCGGTTTGAGAAATGGTCACGCTGGGCATTTGATCGCCGTTGATATCTCCGTCAACAACGGTAGAATCTGATATGATTCCGACCTGGGCCGTCGTCAGCAGGATCGTTTGGCCCAAAAGTGCCGGTGAAAACCGAACCGTATCAGGGCCGGGATGGGTATTGGCATAATTGATAACATCACGCAATGATCCAGCGCCGGCATCGTTTGTATTGGTAACCAAAAGCGAATCGACATAGACCGCCGAAATTGGCAATGAGAACATTGATGTATTTCCGGCGCTGTCCTGAAGCGCTGTTAAATTCACACCTGCAAATAAAGGTACTTTCTTAGACCAGTTACCTGATCCATTCGCTCGCGTTGTATCGAGATAAAATTCTCCCTGGTTTGTTGTGTCCGCATAGATATGCACCAACGCATTCGGCGAAGATGTGCCTTGAACCGTTGAGTCAGATAATATCCCCGTGATCTTCGGGTTACCTACAAAACCCTGCGCGGTCGCAACCAGATTGATGCCGCCGTTGGTGTTTTTGAAAATGGAGTTTTGAAATACAATATTACTGTCGGCTTTCGGACCGTTACCTTCGATCTCAACTGCCCAAGTACTGTAGGCAACCATATTGGATGTAACGGAATTATCGGATGCATTACCGGAATTGGCATAGATACGAACGCCAAGTACCGAATTCCCCAATGGCGTCGTGCCGTTCTGCGCAGTACCGATCTTATTAAAACTGATTTTATTTTCGCGTGCATCTCCTGAGCTGGCCATTATCCAAACGCCCCACGATGAATTTGCTGAGATAACATTTCCGGCATTTAGAGCGCCAATGGTATTCCGATTGGAATTTTGAATTAAAATACCCTGATAGTTGGCGACACCCAGATTACCGCTGACATCCGTTCCGATATAATTACCAACGACCACGTTCGAGTCAGCACCCGGACCGATGGTAACGCCGGTGTTATTGCCTGATAGGATATTCCTGCCCGTGGCCGTCCCGCTGCCAACTTGATTGCGAACGGCTCCTCCATTGATCAGAATACCGCTATTCGTATTACCCAGAGGAGTCACGCCGTCAATCGCAAGACCAACCAGATTATTCATAATGATATTGTCACTAGAACCGCCGGTCAGAATAATTCCATCAAAACTGCTTCCTGAAATGATATTGGATGCACCTGCTAAAGAGTCGCCGATAGTATTAAGATAGGCGCCGGCTTGAAGATGAATACCATTATTATTAGTTGTGCCGGTAGTATCATTACCGGAAAGATTCGTACCGATATAGTTGCCGATAAAACGGCTATGATGCGTCGTCACGCCCGAAGCCGCAATTGCAATGTTGAAATTCTGGAAATTGAGATGTTTGATAATATTGTGGGCGGAAGCAACAACCACTGCCGAAAACATTCTATCGCCTCTTAACGTGATGCTCGGCGCATTATCCGCATTGATATCTCCGTCAATCATAAGCGAGTCTCCAGAGATGACCAAAGAAGAGAATAGATTGATTGTTTGCCCGATCAACGTGTTGTCAAAGCGTACCGTATCCGGACCGGCGTGTGAATTTGAATAAGTGATTGCGTCGCGTAACGAACCGGGGCCTGCATCATTGGTATTCGTTACCAAAAGAGGATCTGGAGCAACTGCTGCCAGAGGCGCGGAAAATTGCGAAGTATTTCCAGCGCTATCCTGAAGTGCGGTCAAATTCATACCCGGGAGTAACATTACTTTCTTCGACCAATTTCCAAGGCCATCGGCTATCGTAGTGTCCAGAAATACCTGACCTTCGTCTGACGAATCAGCATAGATATGCACGAGAGCGCTGGGCGCAGCTTTACCTTGCACCGTCGAATCAGGCAAAATGCCGGTAATAACGGGAGCCAGAATGTCTTCCTGTGACCCATTGAAGTAAGAAATTCCGAAATTCACATTGGAGTAAATAGAATTACCAAATAAAATATTCTTTTTAAGATTAGCATCTCCGTCGAACTGCACGCCGTCATCATTATTAAAAGCGATGACATTATACATAAATGTATCCAACTGCACTTCCGAAAAGGAAGGATCAAAATTGTAACCGTAGACGCCCACCGTGGAGTTACCGAGAGGCGATGCCCCGTCGGCCTGCGTTCCTATATAGTTACCGATAATCTTGTTCTTATTTGAAGATACGTATTGCGTATTGGTTGTAAGTCCAATGCCGGCATTGTCGTTTCCGGAAATGACGTTTCTCCCCAAAAGTGAATTTTCTCCGATCGTATTCACATTGGAGTTTTCAATCAAGATACCAAAACCGCCATTCCCAACATCGGAAGTTCCGCTGCTGTCCGTTCCGATATAATTTCCGAAAATCAAATTGCTATCCGAGCCGGAGAACAGTATTCCAAAGTTTGTATTTCCTGAAAAAATGTTGCGTTCTCCAAGCTGATTCCCGCCAATCTGATTATAGCGGCTTTCGAACAAATTGATACCCAAGTTGTTCGCAAGGCTTGCGTCGCCATCCGCATTGATTCCAACCAAGTTACTTGTAATTTGATTATTGTTGGATTGATACAGATAAATTCCTTCATTCGAATTACCAGAAAAAATATTACCGAACCCTGGCGTACCGATCTGATTAAAATGACTTGTCTCGATCCGAATACCCGCAGCATTGGGAATCGCCGCAAGGCCGGAGACGTCGGTTCCAATAAAATTATTGATCACGACCGTCGAGTCCGACAAATAGAGGTTAACGCCGTTCCCGCTAATACCGGAAATCATTTGTGGTTGACCCGAAGCGCCAATTTGATTTCCGATTGATCCGGAAATCATTACGCCATTGTCCATGCTGCCGCCCAAGGTCGCTGCACCGGTCGAGTCTGTTCCAATGTAATTTCCTGCAACCGTGTTGTAGTTTGAACCGTTAGTAATAACTATTTCATTCGACGCATCGCCGCCTGATCCGTTCTGGCCCAAAACATTTCTTCCGCCGGCAGTTCCATCACCGATGAGGTTATTGAATGAGCCGTTGTCTAGCAGAATTCCAGCGCCGCCGCCGCCGCCGGACAGATTAGGCAGCGGTACTATTCCGGTGATGTCCGTACCAATGAAGTTGCCAAGTACGGAATTGCCGTGTGAATTGTCGATCATGATCGCGGCGCCGCTTAATATGAAGGCAGAGTTGTCCGCCAGAATGTTTCTGCCCGCCGGTGTACCGTCACCGATCATATTTCCAAAGGCGTTGAGAATATGAATACCATAACCCTGATTGCCCATGGCCACGGTGCCGGTAGAATCGGTTCCGATCAGATTTCTTACCACCATATTGCTATCGGATTCGATCAGGATACCATGATTGGTATTAGCGGAAATCACGTTGTAAACTTGCGCGTTCGCATCGCCGATCTTGTTATATTTGGCGCCAAAGCGAACAATGACTCCCTCGGCCCCATTTCCACTGCCCGTAACGCCATCCTCGGTTCCGATAAAATTACCGGCAACGATATTTGAATCCGAACCAACATGTTCGATTATAATACCCGGGGATGCGTTATACGTATTATTGAAAATGAAATTTCTTCCCGATACCGTGCCGTCACCGATTCGATTGCCTCGGCCGCCATTCAGAATATGAATACCTACTTCATTGTCATCGACGTAACATCCCGTGATGATATTATAATTACCGCCGTCGATGTCAATGCCGCTGGCATTATTGAAAAAATTCGAAATTCGTAAATTTCGGATTTCATTATAGGAAGATAAAATATTTATTCCTTTGTCCGCAGTCGGGTCAAGGCCATACAACTGAACATCCGCGGTATTATTGCCATCCACATCGCCATTGATCACCGTATAATCATCGGTGATGTCCGGCAAATTACTATTCAAGTTGATCGTCTGACCGAGAAGGGATATGTCAAAATAAATCGAATCGGGACCGGCATTGAGATTGGCCAGATCGATGGCCTCTCGCAATGATCCGGGACCGGCGTCATTCGTATTATTAACAATCATAAGTGAGGGTCCGGGCATCGCGCCGGAAGGTACAAAATTGGAACTAAAAATAGGATAAGCGTCTTCGCCTTTTGGACTGGCGTCGTAGATTGTTGAAGTTCCGAACGGCTCGTCAAAATGCCACAAGGCTGCCATGCCCGCTTCATCTCCGCGCAGCGGAGCGCCCAGTGCACTTTGGATTTCCGCTTGAGTACGCGCTACATTCCAGATTCGAATTTCGTCCAACTGCCCGCCAAATGGCTCCGAACCGTTGTCGGCCCCGATATACGTTGAGCCCGTGGGAATATTAGGACTAGAAGTATTATTGGTCAATGCAAATATTTGCCCGTTCACATAAAGACTCCAGATACCGGCATCACGCACCAAGGCAACATGGGTCCAAATATTAACCGGCATAAAAGCCGACGACTGCATCGCTACCACGTGGTCGACAGTTCCACCAATCGTGTATCCATTTTGCCAATCTATAAAAAGTCCGTAGCCATTGGTGAATGTGTTTCCGTTATACAAAAACAATTCGTCGGTCCCGTCCTGAACACCGTCCCACTTCACCCATGCTTCCAGCGTAACATTATCTGTCACCGTGGAGGCGATATTGGAGTAGGCGTAATCGCTTAACCCGTCGAATATCATGGCATTTCCCGCCCTCACGACAGGAACGGCAACGTCTTCATTGGAATAACCGCTTTCACCTGCGGGATTAACAGCCGTGACGCGAAAATAATATAACGTTCCATTCGATAGTCCTATGATCACAAATGTCGTGTCATTTGATCCGCCGGTTGTATTTCCTACAAAGGTTGTCGGATTAGAAAAATTATCGCTGTAAACATTATACGCCGTGATGCTTGGATCCTTCAGATCACGCCACTTGAGTTCTACCTGCCCGTTTTGCGCGACCGCGTAAAGCCCCGTCGGAGCAGCCGGCGGCGCTTCATTCAGCACAATCGAAACATCATTAGAAGTATTATTCGCCGTTGCGATATCCATGTCCCCGTCCCCATCAAAGTCCGCTGCAAAAACGGATGTCGCATCTGTCCCGACCGCGATATCGGTGGTTCCGGAAAAATTACCTGCACCGTCATTTAATCGTATCGAAACATTGATTGAATTGGTGTTCGCTGCCGCGATATCCATATCCCCGTCGCCGTCAAAATCGGCTGCAAAAACGGATTGTGGACTCGTCCCCACTAGGACATTGGTGCTTCCGGAAAAATTACCCGAGCCGTCATTTAGACGTATTGAAACGGAATTTGAACCCTGATTAGTCGCGGCGATATCAGCATAACCGTCTCCGTTAAAATCTGTCGCATATACAGAATTAGGATTTGTCTGAA
Source organism: bacterium (assembly GCA_008933615.1). Classification (NCBI taxonomy): domain Bacteria; species bacterium. Next base: position 41,069 of record WBUR01000033.1, read on the forward strand.
CTGCGACATTGGTAGTTCCTGAGAAATTTCCATTGCCGTCATTCAGGCGTATTGAAACGTTAGCTGACCCATAGTTCGCCGTCGCGATATCCATATCCCCGTCACCGTCAAAATCCGATGCGTAGATGGATAAAGGATTTACTCCAACTGGAACTGAGGTACTTCCGGAAAAATTTCCAAAGCCGTCATTCAACCGTATTGAAACATCATTTGAACCCTGATTTGCCGACGCGACATCCATATCCCCGTCACCGTCAAAATCCGCTGCATATACTGAATACGGAAACGTCCCAGCCGCAACATTTGTGGTTCCGGAAAAGTTGCCTGCGCCGTCATTTAATCGTATCGAAATGACGTCAAGACCAAAATTTGCTACTGCGATATCCATATCACCGTCACCGTCAAAATCGGTTGCAACGACTGAAAAAGCGTTTCCCCCAACTGCGACCGTACCGCCTGCGGAAAAACCGCCTGCGCCATTATTCAGAAGAATCGAAACATCGTTTGAAGAAATATTCGCTATGGCGATATCCATATCCCCGTCACCGTCAAAATCTGCTGCATAAACTGATTGTGGAGCGGTCCCGGCCGCAAAGGTAGTCGGCGCCAGCGGAAATGATGCAGTCGCAATATCAGATGCAACTGTGAATAGCGTAATATATGTTTTCAGTGTATCCGTGTCCGTTGCTCTGATCCCTTTGGTCAGGATGACCGAAACCACCTCACCGGGTTTGAAATCAACATCCGGATTGATCGTCACTACCAAGGCGCTGGGTGTGTATGTAGCAGAGTGAAGCCCGCTCTGAGAACCGTATACTTTTATGTTTGAGGCCGTCAGGGTTGCAACATTGACGACTTGTGAAAAAGTTACGGTAATATCACTGTTTGAACTGATATTTCGTGCGTTCTGTCCGGGCGCCGTGGACGCTACGGTGAAATAGGGATTGTTGACGCCAAGGTCGCCCTGCGACGTCATGAGCTGAGCATAGATATCCCAATTCCCGCTCCTCTGATCTGACCAAATAACAATCGCGTTGCCGGAACCATCGTACACCATCGTATGCCAGAATTGAAAACCGTTTGCGGAACAAACAACATTACCGTTTGGCGACCACAGAATATTACCGGAACCATCTATGCGTTGCGCGAAAATATCTGCGCTCGGGCCCGGAGTAGCGTACCAGGAAACAAAGATCCCGCCTGCACCATCGGAAGTGATGATGGCTTCATCAGGAGAACCGTTCGTACTGGCGGCGACGCCGTTGGCCGTCCACAGGGCGACACCGGAAGAATTAAGTCTTTGTGTATAGATCCCCGCGCCGGCGCTTCGGGTATCATACCATCCGATAAATACTCCGCCCGAACCGTCCGCGACAAGGCTTGGAATCTGTTGAAATCCGTCTGCAACGGCAACGGCAACGCCGTTCACACCCCATTGCAAAGAGCCCGCGTTGCTGATACGCTGGGCAAACAAATCAAAATCTCCGTTGCGCAAATCCCGCCATGCAATAAAGGCTCCACCTGATCCGTCGGAAGTAATTGAAGGGTAGTCTTGAAAGCTTGCGAAGGTACTGACAGCTTCACCGTCGACCGTCCATTGCGTAATGCCTGCACTGCTGATTCTTTGCGCATAAATCCGATTGTCCGTACCATTTCGAAAATCATGCCATGTGATAATTGCACCGCCGCTACCATCATCGGTTATACCTCCAATGGTTTGATTATCCGGCGCAACGCAAATAGAAACACCGTCGGCCGTCCATTGAACAACGCCGCTCGCGTTGACTTTCTGAGTGTAAATATCTGTGGCTCCGCCCCTTGCGTCGTTCCATGCGATGATTGCGCCGCCTGAACCGTCTACGGCGATTCGTGCATCCGTCTGGTTACCGCTCGCACCGGTTATCTGCACGCCGTTGGCCGTCCAAAGTGCGGCGCCGCCGGCGTTGATCCGTTGCGCATATATGTCGTAGTTAGCACCGCCATTCCGGTTATCCGTCCACGTAATGATAGCGCCTCCGCTGTTGTCGCTCACGATCTTAGGACTAGACTGGCCATTAGCCGCGTTACTAATAACCACACCGTCAAGCGTCCAAAGAGGCGCGCCGGCTCCATCTAACCGCTGCGCGTAGACGTCGGGGTTGGGTCCGCTGCGGTAATCTTCCCATACAATGAAAACCCCGCCGCTGCCGTCCGGAATACTCTGAGGATACCTTTGATCGCCAGACGTCGTAGATACCGGATTATTTACTCCCGGATTCGTTGACCACTGCGCCGAAAGGCTTCCCACTGAGACAATCCCCATGACCGCTGCGGACATGGTTATGCGGATAAATACGCGGGCAAGCTTCATCCTTGAAGTGGGGATCGGTCGGGAAGGAATCAATATGTTAAAAATTGTAATAAACATCTGGAAGAATCGTGACAATCCGTTCATGGATAACTCCGCTGGTAAGGTGATAATGTGGTCTATAAAATTTTAAGAAATCTAGTATTCAGGAATGATGTTCAAGTAATTTTTCAATCGCCTAGGTGTATAGTGAGTCACACCGAAAACGGCTTAAGACCGGTTTGCAAGACCGATCTTTGAAATAATGATATTGAAAATAAGGGGAATTTTACATCGCAAAGTAATTAAAACGTTACGCGTTGTCAACCCATATTATTCTGTCAAACATTGGCGTTGTTACGAAATTCACATATAATGCGCGTTTGCAGACAGTGCATGTCAAAATGAAATTGATAAAAAGTTTGTACAATAAATTTGAAATTTTCGTTTTGACTATCTGATTTCACCTGATTATGTTTACTTCATCATGAAAAAAATAAAAAAACAACCGCCCATACTTCTTCTTCCAGCTGAACCGAATGAAAATACCGGATTATATTTACGGGCCGCTATGATGTTGGCGTTTCTTACCAGTTTCGCCATGTATGTGATGACTTTAGCCCCCACGGTAACTTTCGAGGATAGCGGTGAACTCACGGCCGCGGCCTACCTGCTGGGTGTGCCGCATGAACCGGGCTATCCGCTTTTCACGATGCTTGGCCATCTTTTTACCTATTTGCCGTTCGGTAATATCGCATATCGTGTCAATCTTATGTCGGCTTTCTTTTCGGCGTTGGGCGCTGCGTTCATCACCTGGTCAACAATTCTGTTAATTGAAAATACATTTAATGAAAAAACCAGAAACAACAAAACCTCTTCGCCGGTACCGTATTATTTTGTTTCATTAAAATATGCGTGTGCACTCTCCGCCGGTCTGTTTGCGGCAACATCCTACGAAAACTGGGAGCAATCAATCATCACCGAAGTGTATGGGCTTAATACTTTTTTTGTATCGGTCGCGTTGACCATGACGTTGTTGTGGGGCCGGCAGTCGGAATCGGGGAAACGGATCAAAAACTTTTACGTTATTTGTTTTGTGATCGGTTTGGCTTTAACCAATCACCCGACCTTTGTCTTGATCATCCCGATTCTGTTCATTTACGTTCTAATTTCCGATAGAAAATTTATTTTAAATGTTACTAGGCTGATTAGGGGCGCCGGATGCCTGCTAGCCGGGCTTCTTCCGTATGCTTACTTACCGATTGCTTCCGCTCGTGACCCGCAAATGGATTGGGGCAACCCGGAAACACTTACCAATTTTTTCCGCGTTATTATGCGGCATCAGTATCAACTTGGCGACACCCAGACTTTGAAGAAATTTTTATCGCAACTATCCGCCTACGGTAATATGATAATTGAACAATGGTGGCCTGCAATTCTTTTTCTGGCTGTGATTGCAATGTGGGCGCTCTTCAAAAATAATAGAAATTATTTCTATCTGGCGCTCACTTTCCTGATTTTTACTGGACCGCTTACAACTTTCCTGACCAATTTTGACGTAATAACAGCAAACCCGGTGATTAACGCAGAAAACAAAGCGCTGGTTTCTGTCTTTTATATTCCGTCATATCTTATGATAGCTATCTTGCTTGCCCTTGGCGTGTATTATCTCTCATATATTTTTTTACTGCACAGTAAATTTGTCGTTACCGTCGTTCCGGCCATTCTTTTACTGCCGCTGGTGTTTGCGTTTTCAAATTACAAAAAAGTCGACATGAGCCAATACGTATTTACTGAAGACTATGTTGACAACCTTTTTACCGTTGTACCGGACAATGCGGTGGTTTTTGTAAACTGGGATCCGTTTATTTTTCCATTTAATTATTATCAATACGTTGAAGGTAAGCGAACCGATGTCACGGTGGTTGACCAGGAGTTGCTGCGCAGAAGCTGGTATATTCATAGTTTACAAATTCATCATGCACAATTCATGTCGCGCTCGGAAAAGGAGGTCGGAGAATTTCTTGAAGCGGTCAAACCATTTGAGAACAAGGACAAATTTGACGGCAATTTTATTCAAGCCAAATATATCGCGATGATTAATGCTCTTATTGATAAATCTTATGCCAACGGTAACCACGTTTTTCTGACTTACGATCCGCCTGCGGGAGTCGCGGAAAAGTACTTTAAAGAATCTGTAATCGCAGCGGTAAAACTTAGAAAAGAAATGAATACCTTAACGCCAATTCATGTTGATTCACTGCGGTTCAGGCATTTTTTCGAGGAGGCTGTTCCCTTGGACCGAATGGCGAAATTTTTTAAGACATACTACGGACGATTATTTTTTGCAAGAGGGTTTGTCGCGGAAAAGCTGAAACAGACGGATGAGGCGGCTCGTTTGTATGAAAAATCAGCTCAATTTCTTAATGATAATCCCGGTTATCTTGCGCCGGTTAACGAGGCTCGCCAACGGCTTTCGAAAGAACAGCCGATACAATAATTTGCACAACGCAAAACAAGAACGTCCCGTAAATAAGCTGTGGGCTTACTCACGGGACGCCTGATAACTTCAAGGACGTTTCGTAATTCGAAAAAACGTCCGCCGGTGGCTTCTCTTTAACTGCCGGTACCGCTCAAGAGATTCAGCTTGTTGATCAGTATCTGCGCAATTGCCGGATCGTTCACATTCGCAGTAAATGCGTTGTCTATCTGCTGTATGGATGTTATGCAATTCGCATACTGTAGCAGATGATACTCATCATACGCCTTAGCTAGCAGCACGGTGTTCTTCGTTATAGTTACATCATGCGTAAAAATGTAATTCGGAGCCTTGCGAAGAACATAATTCGCCGCCATCAGACTCGTGTCATGATTCGCCTGCTGCCATGCTACGATCGCAAGTCCTGCCGCCGCATCCGTCAGTGTATCGCTTCCTCCCACCGCCGCCAATGCAAAATATATCTGAGACTTCGGCAGTGAATCCATCTTCAGCGTCGTCCACCCCAGGCCGTTCAGCCCTTCCACTCCCCCTGCCTCTGTGAACTTCTCATGTGCGGTGGCATATAATCCATTCTCCCACGCCGTCCACCCTTCATCCA